>CANGJB010000013.1 GCA_947453945.1 Sphingomonadaceae bacterium | reverse complement strand
GAAGTGGAGCGGGCCGGTGCCATCACCGTTTCCGCCCACCTCCTGTTCGATATCGCGCGCAAGCTGCCCGATGGCAGCCAGGTCAGCCTTGATGCTGCGGAAAGCCGCATGATCGTCAAGGCCGGGCGCAGCCGCTTCCAGCTGCCCACCCTGCCGCGTGACGATTTCCCGGTTATCGTCGAAGGCGATCTGCCGACCAGCTTCGAGATTCCGGCGCGCACGCTGGCCGAACTGATCGACCGCACCCGTTTCGCGATCTCGACCGAAGAGACGCGCTACTACCTTAACGGCATTTTCCTCCATGTGGCCGATGAAGCGCAGCCCGTGCTCAAGGCTGCGGCAACCGATGGCCACCGCCTCGCGCGCTACACCATCCCCCGGCCCGATGGCGCCGAGGGGATGCCCGATGTGATCGTGCCGCGCAAATGCGTGGGCGAGCTGCGCAAGCTGCTTGAAGACGTGCTCGATACGGCGGTGCTGATCGATCTTTCCGCCAGCAAGATCCGCTTCACCCTGGGCGGCGAACACGGCGTGGTGCTCACCAGCAAGCTGATCGATGGCACGTTCCCCGATTACAGCCGCGTGATCCCCACCGGGAACGACAAGCTGCTGCGCCTCGATCCGCGCAGCTTCTTCGAAGGTGTGGACCGCGTTGCCACGATCGCCACCGAAAAGACCCGTGCAGTCAAGATGGCGTTGGAAAACGACAAGGTCACGCTATCGGTCACCAGCCCGGAAAACGGCACCGCAGCCGAAGAAATCGCTGCCGAGTACCGTGCGGATGGCTTCGAGATCGGCTTCAACGCCAATTATCTCAAGGACATCCTCAGCCAGATCGATGGCGATCTGGTCGAACTGCATCTTGCCGACGCCGGCGCACCGACCTTGATCCGCAAGGATGACAAGTCGCCTGCGCTTTATGTACTGATGCCGATGCGGGTGTAAGGATGTCGGGGAAGGCAGCTGCCTCCCCGCATCTAGTCTTCCCGCTTCACATATCGACCACGATCTTGCCAAAGTGGGTATTGCTCGCCTGATGGCGGAAGGCTCCGGCAAGGTCCGCCAGAGGGAAGTGGCTGTCGATCACCGGGCGGATACCGTTGGCTTCCACCCCGGCGATCATCTCGAGCTGCATCGCCCGGCTGCCAACGGTGAGGCCCTGTACGCGCAGGTTCTTCGCCATCAGCAGCGCGGTCTGCACTGGCCCGGCAAAACCCGCCAGCACGCCGATCAGCGCGACATGGCCGCCCACGCGCGTTGCCATCATCGATTGGTCGAGCGTGCCCGCGCCGCCGATTTCCACCACGCAATCAACGCCGTGGCCGCCGGTCAGCTCCAGCGCCTTGAGGCCCCACGCAGCCTCCGCCTTGTAGTTGATCGTCTCGTCCGCACCCAATGCGCGCAGCCGCTCCAGCTTGGCGTCTGACGAGCTGGTCGCAATCACCCGCGCGCCCGCCGCCTTGGCGAACTGCAGAGCGAAGATCGAAACACCGCCCGAGCCTTGCACCAGCACGGTCGATCCCGGCTTCACCGCACCATCGACGAACAGCGCGCGCCACGCCGTCAGCCCCGCGCACGTCAGCGTTGCCGCCTCTGCCGCCGAATAGCCTTTGGGCACGCGCGTGAACCAGTTCGCCGGCGCCACGATTTCCTCGCGCGCATAGCCGTCGATGCCGTCGCCCGGCACGGTGGTGAAGGCGGTGGCCGGCGGAGTGCCGTCATCCCAGTTGGTGAAGAAGGTCGAGACGACGAGATCGCCCGCCGCATAGGCCGAAACGCCTTCGCCCACCGCCACCACTTCGCCCGCGCCGTCCGACATCGGAATGCGCCCGGCGGCAGCGGGCAACATGCCCGTCACCACCGCGAAGTCATGGAAATTGAGCGAGGAGGCGCGCAGCCGCACGCGGATCTCGCCTGGGCCGGGATCGCCGCAGGGCGGCAAATGGTCCAGATGCAGGCTGTCAAGCGTCGCAGGGGCGCCGATACGGATTGCGGCGACGCTCATTCGGCTGCCTCCAGCATTTCGGCGCGTTGCGGCCCGCGCACCAGCACGCCCGGCACCGCGCCGGTCCAAGTGCCCTTCTCGAAAGTCACCTCGCCCGATTTGATCGTGTAGAGATATCCGTCCGCCTTCTGCAGCAGCCGCTTGCCGCCCGCCGGCAGATCGAACGCCAGCCACGGTTTGCCCAGCTTCAGCGCATCCATGTCGATCACGTTGAGATCGGCCAGCGCCCCCGGCGCGATCACGCCGCGATCATTCATGCCATAGAGCCGCGCGGTATCGTGGCACTGGCGCTTCACCGCCTGTTCCAGGCTCAGCCGCCCACCGCGCTTGCGGTCGCGCACCCAGTGCTGGAGCATGAAGGTGGGCGAGGCGGCATCGCAGATCGTGCCGCAATGCGCGCCGCCATCGGAAAGCGAGTTTACGCAATCATCGCGCGATTGGAGTTCCTCAAGAAAATCAAGGTTTCCGTCGGCGTAGTTGAGGATCGGCAGATAGATGAACCCGGTGCCGCCATCGGCCAGCATGAGGTCGTAGGCATAGCTTTCTGCCGTAACGCCCTTGGCCGCCGCGCGCGCGGCAATGCTGGCTTCGGCCTGCGGTTCGTAGTCGAAGCTCTCGTCCATCTCATATTGGTTGGCCCAGCCTTCGCCGATTGCCCGGTAGAGGTGGACGATATCGCTGTCCGGATAGGCATTGGTTTCGGCAAGGAGCATCTGCTTGAACACCGGATCGGCGAGGTGAGCGAGCTGGTCCTCCCACGGCATAGCTGCCAGCGCGGCCCACGAGGGGCGGAACATGAAAGGATGCACCGTCCCGCGCCAGTTCATCACCACGCCATTGCCGCGCAGGGCGATCTGCGCGACGATATTGGCGCCGTTCGCGTTCTCGCGCGTCATCTCCGCGATCTGCTCGGAAAGCGGCAGTTCCTTGGCAATGGATTGCAGCGCCGCGAACGTCACAGGCAGGCCCGTTTCGCGGCTCAGCGCGCCCATCCAGCCAAACTCGTCCCACTCGCGCTTCATGTCGCTGGCGATCTCGAACACGCCGTAGCCTACGCGGCCCATCGCGCGGCCGATCCGGATCAGCTCGTCGGCGGTAGCGGTCGTGCCCGGCACCACTTCGCCATCAATGGACTTGTGGATCACCGTGCGGCTTGAGGAGAAGCCGAGCGCTCCTGCGCGCACGCCGTCTTCCACGATCTTCGCCATGGCGTCGATGTCGGCATCGGTCGGCACGGCACCGGGCTTCTCGCGGTCACCCAGCACATAAGCGCGCACGGCGCCGTGCGGCACATGGGTCGCCACGTCCACACTGCGCGGCAGCCGCTCCAGCGCATCGAGGTATTCGGGGAAGCTTTCCCAATCCCACTTCAGCCCTTCAGCGAGCGCGGTGCCGGGGATGTCCTCCACCCCTTCCATCAGGCCGATCAGCCATTCGTGCCGGTCGGGCGCGGCAGGCGCAAAGCCCACGCCGCAATTGCCCATGACGACCGTGGTCACCCCGTGCCAGGAACTGGGCGCCATTTCCTGATCCCAGGTGGCCTGCCCGTCATAGTGGGTGTGAATGTCGACCCAGCCCGGCGCGACGACTTTGCCCGCAGCATCGATTTCGCGCGCGGCTGTGCCGGAAACCGTGCCCACGGCGGCAATCAGGCCGCCTTGCACCGCAACGTCGCCGGTAAAGCGCGGGCGGCCGGTGCCATCCACGATTGTTCCGCCCCGGATGATGAGGTCGTAGGTCGCGCCAGAATTCGGCATCTGCAGGCTCCTCTTCGCACGCGGAGCCGACTCGTTGCGGACGGTCCTCACGTTTAACTGTGCGATTAAGTCAGAGCTTGCCGCTGCGGTCAACGCCCGCGTCGGTCAGGCTGCCGCGTCGAGGAACCCGGTGAGCTGCTTCGCAAAGGCGTCGGGGCGGGAAAGCATGAACAAGTGCCCGCCGCCCTCGGTCATTTCGAGCCGGCTGCCGGGGATCGCGTTGTGCAAGAAATGCGCATTGGCCGGCGGCACCAGCTGGTCGTCGGCATCCGCCATGATCAGCACCGGCATGCCCAGCATTGGCAGGAACGGCGCGCTGCTCCAGCTGGCGATGGCGGCGAGCTGGCAGCTCCAGCCAAGCGGAGAGGGCGCGGTGGCGGCATTGAGCGAGACGCGGTCTGCGCCGCCGCCGTTGTAGAGCATCGCCAAGTTGCGGCGCAGTGTCTTTTCAACGGAATATTCCATCGGATCAAGCATCTGCGCGAGAAGCGAGGCATTGCCCGGGATCATCGTGCCACCCGCCGAAGTGGCTGCCAGCACCAGCTTTCCGGTGCGCGCGCGGTGTTGCAGGGCGAACTGCTGCACCACGGCGCCGCCCCAGCTGATGCCGAGGAGATCCACCTGGTCGATCCGCAGCCGGTCGAGCAGCGAGGCGAGCGTCAAGGCCATGTGCGGGATCGTGTAAGGGAAGATCGGGTCGGGCGATTCGCCGATGCCGGGCATGTCGAAGCTCAGGATGCGGCGGCCGGGCAGGCGGCTCGCGATCGGTTCGAGCATTTCCATGTTCATGCCGATCCCGCTTAGGATCACGAGCGGACGGGCAGCGGCGGGCTGAGCCTTGCCTCGCGGCGCAGGCTCGCCATGCCACTGGCCAACCCGCAAACGCCGCCCGGCAACGCCGATCATGGAGAAACTGGCGGTCGTGGCCACACGCATTCCTTGGCAATCATGTGAAACAAAGGCTTGCTGCGGCCCCTAGCATCCCGGGGCGGTCAGCAAAAGAAAACCTTGGGAAATCTGCCGAAAAAAGGTCCGAACCGGGCGCTTGCTTAACGGTTTCTCAAAGCAGTTAAGCGCATTTGCACAGGATGAACCAATTGCCCGGGGACAATGCTGCACCGCAGGCGACGCCGCCGCGCGCCGCGAGCGACTTTGCGCGCACGCAGCGGCGCCGGGAACGCCTGCCGACCCCGCCAACCAGCCGGGCCGATGTGGCGGGGGCTGCGTTTCTGTTCGGCACTGGCCCGGGCCGCGGGCTGATCGCGCGCGAATGGCCGCATATGGCGCTGCCGATGGTCCTGGGCGTGTTCGGGCTCGCCATCGCCAACTGGACCCTGCGCCCGATTATTTCGCCGGTTCTGGCGCTGCTGGCTTCCGCGCTGTTGTTCGTGGCGCGCTTCACCTCGAACTACGAGGAAAGCCGCGATCACCCCACCGCTGTGCGCATGCTGCTGATGGGCGCGTCGATCGGCATTCCGCTGTTCATCTTTGGCGTGGCTATCGGCATGTGGGCAATGAGCGGTGCGGTGCCGTGGGTTCAGGCCCTGGCGCTCCTGGTCACCATTTCGCTGCTGGCAACAGTGACCGAATCGGGGCGCCTCGCCGGCATGCTGACTGCCGAGGTCGCGATGTGGTCGGGCGTAACCTGGGTGACCAGCCTGGGGGGCGGGATCACGTCGCTGGTCGTGGGCGGGGTTATCGCGGTCGCGGCTTATCTGCGCCAGCGCGAGATCGATCTGAAACTGCGGCTCGCGGTCGAGGAAGGCGTGCGCCTCCAGACCCGCGCCGAGGAGATCCTCGCCGATTACGAGGAAACCGGGCAGGGCTGGTTCTGGGAAACCGACCGGCGCGGCCTGATTACCTACATCTCGCAGCCTGTGGCCGATGTGCTGGGCCGCGATGTCGATGACGTGCTTGGCCGGCCCTTTGCCGAGCTGTTCAACTTGTCCGAACAATCGGGTGAAGGCGAACGCACGCTGGCCTTCCACCTTTCCGCCCGCTCCAGCTTCAGCGAACTGGCAGTACGCGCTGCCGTGTTTGATGAGGAACGCTGGTGGTCCGTCACAGGGCGGCCGACTTACGATGCCTTTAACAACTTCCAGGGCTTTCGCGGCTCGGGCACCGATCTCACCGAGAAGCGCCGTTCGCAGGAGCATGCCTCACGCCTCGCGCATTTCGATTCGCTCACCGGTCTATCGAACCGCTTCCAGATGTCGCAGACGCTGGAAAAGATCCTCACCGCGCCCAACGCCCAGCACCGAAACTGCGCGATTTTCCTGCTCGATCTCGACCGGTTCAAGCAGGTCAACGATACGCTGGGCCATCCGGCGGGCGATGCGCTGCTCAAGCAGGTGGCGCAGCGGCTGGAGCGGGTTATCGGCACCGTGGGCCGGGTCGGCCGGCTCGGCGGCGACGAATTCCAGGTCATCCTTGCCGGCAAGATCGGGCGCGAGCAGCTGGCACACCTCGCCGAACGGATCATCGAACAGCTTTCGCAGGCCTATTCCATCGAGGGCAGCCGCGTGATGATCGGCGCCTCGGTCGGTATCGCCCTTGCGCCGGATGACGGCGTGACCAGCGAGGCCTTGATCCGCAACGCCGATCTTGCGCTCTATGCCGCCAAGGATGCCGGGCGCGGCCGGTTCCATTTCTATGCCGCCGATCTCCACAGCGATGCCGAAGAGCGCCGCCAGCTGGAAGAAGACTTGCGCGATGCGATCACGCATGGTGATCTCGAACTCTATTACCAGCCCGTCGTGCAGACCGCGACCGAGCGGATCACCGGCTTCGAGGCGCTGCTACGCTGGAACCATCCGCAGCACGGCTTTATTTCGCCCGCCAAGTTCGTGCCAATCGCAGAGGATGCGGGGCTCATTGTCTCCATCGGCGAATGGGCGCTGCGCACCGCTTGCCGTGATCTTGCGCAATGGCCGGACGATGTGCGCGTGGCGGTCAACGTCTCGCCGCTCCAGTTCGCCAACCCGGCGCTGCCCTCGATGGTCACCAGCGCGCTGGCTTCCGCCGGTGTGGAGGCCGACCGGCTTGAGCTCGAGATCACCGAAAGCGTGTTCCTGGGCGATGATACCGGCACCGAGGCCATGTTCCGCTCGCTCAAGGGCATCGGCGTTCGCCTTGCGCTCGATGATTTCGGCACCGGCTATTCCTCGCTCGGCTATCTGAAGCGCGCGCCGTTCGACAAGATCAAGATCGACCAGTCCTTCGTGCGCGGCGCGACCCAGGCCGGCAGTCGCAACGGCGCGATCATCGCCTCGATCGTCAGCCTCGCCGAAGCGCTTGGCATGGAAACGACCGCAGAAGGGGTGGAAACGCTCGACGAGCTCGATCTCGTGCGCATGCTCGGCTGCAGCCACGTGCAGGGCTATATCTACGAACGTCCGCTCTCAGCGCCTGCCACGCAGACGCGCCTTGCCACCGGCCTCATGGCCATCGCTCGCGGCCCGCGCTCGGCCCGCGCCTCGCGTCAGGCCATGCTGCGCCGCGTTGTGCTCGATCACGGCGGCCACCGCTACAACGGTACGGTCCGCAACATGTCGCTGACCGGCGCGCTGATCGAAGGGCTGTGGAATGTGCCTGCAGGCACGATCTTCCGCATCCAGCTTTCAGATGGCCACCATGTCACCGCCACGTGCCGCTGGGCGAGCGATGACCGCATGGGCGTGGAATTCTCCCAGCCGCTGCGCCTTGATGATGATGGCCGCATTGCCGCCGTCGCGATCAAAGCCACCTTGCCGATCCCCGATCCGGCAGCGAACCAGCGCAAGGTGGGGTAATAGAGCGGGCGGGCGCCGCTGCGAAGCGCGCACATCCCGCGCGCTTCGCAAAACCCGCTATCACCTGCCGAAGATCTTCGCGATCAGCTTGCTGCCGGTGCCCAGCGGATTGCGGCGAATCTCGCGCTCCTGTTCCCCCAGATAGAGGAACACGCCGTCGCTCGCCTTCTGCGTGACATAGCCGGTCAGGTCGCGCGCGCCGAACTGGCCGGCGACAAGGCTGTTCTTTGCCGTGAACGTATCGAGCGCCTGAAACGCCTTCACGCCCGAGAGCGATTTCGCGACAACCGGGCTCATTTCTGTCTGCAGGCTAGGCCCCATCGTGCGGCGGAAATAATCGGTGGCAGAGGTATCGCCCCCGGTCACGATCCCCAGCGCATCGGTCACGCTCATTCGCGTGATCGAGCTTTTGAGCAGCGGCAGCGCCTTGCCCACCGCGCCTTCGGCAGCCGCGTTGAGCTTGCCAGTGAGGTTGCCTGTAAGGCCCGTCTTGTCGAGCGTGGCGAACAGGCCGTTCAGCTTGCCGAGCGCGCCCGGCAGTCCGATGCGCACTTTGGGATCGTTGGCAAACCCGCCCGGCTGGCCCAGTTGCCCCACCACCCGCTCGGAGGCCTTGCCCAGCGCGAGCTTGAGGCCGCCTGCCGCTTCGTCGCTGCTGACGCCGACTGGCGGCGGGGTAGTTGTGGCGGTTGCAGTCGGCGCGGTGTTCGCCGGGCCAAGGATCCGGCCAAGCAACGCGCCTGCATCCTGCACCGTTTGGGCCATCGCAGTGCCTGCTACCAGCACAGCACAGGCCCCGCCCAACATCACGATCCTTGCGCGCATCATCGTCCCCTCCTTGTGATCTGTTAGGTAGTTTGCGCAATATGCGCGGCCAGCGCTAGTCAAAATGGCAATGGCAGGCCGCCGCGCCGCCGCTTAGCCCGTCGCATGGCCCAATCGGGCGCACTATCCATCAGGGGACGGCCACCATGCCGCATGCCAATCGCCGCGTGTTCATCAAGCAGTACCGCGAAGGATTGCCCGCGCTCGACGACTTCGGGATCGAGGAAGCCGATATCGCCGATGTCCCCGCCGGGCACGTAGTGGTCAAAGTCGATACACTGTCGATGGACGCGTGGATCCGAACGACGCTGACCCCGGGCAGCTTCCACGAAACCGCCGCGCTCGGCTCCACCATCCGTGCGCTCGGCGTCGGGCAAGTGGTGGAAAGCGCAGCGGATGGGCTGGCGGCGGGCGATTGGGTGTTTGGTCTGCTCTCGGCGCAGACCCATGCTCTCCTGCCGGCGGCCGCGCTCACCAAGCTCGATCTCTCGAACAGCCTTGAGCCGCGTGATTATGTCGGGCCGCTGGGGCTCACCACCGGGCTCACCGCGTGGGTCGGCCTGATTGCGGTGGCCGAAGTGCACGGCGGCGATACTGTGCTCGTCTCGGGTGCCGCCGGCGCGGTCGGCTCGATGGTCGTCCAGCTCGCCAAGGCGCGCGGCGCGCGGGTGATCGGCATTGCCGGCGGGCCCGAAAAGTGCCGCTACCTTCTCGAAACGCTCGGGGCCGATGTCGCGATCGACTACAAGAACGCCGATGTCGCAGCCGGGGTGGCCAGCGCAGCGCCCGGCGGGATCGACGTGTTCTTCGACAATGTCGGCGGCGAAATCCTTGATATCGCGCTTGAAAACCTCGCGCCCGCAAACGCGCGCATCGCGATTTGCGGCGCGATCTCGCAATATTCGGACATGGGCAACGTGCGCGGCCCGGCGAAGTATCTGCGCCTTGCCGAACGCAACGCCGCGATGAAGGGCTTTGTCGTCACCCACCACGCGGCCCGCTTCCCCGAAGCCAAGGCGGAAATCGCGAGCCTCATGGAAGAGGGCAAGGTCAGGCTGCCCGAACACGTGGTCGATGGCATCGACAACTTTGCCGAAGCGCTGCTGCTGCTCTTTTCCGGCGGGCACACCGGCAACCTGCTGGTGCGCCCCTGAGGTCTATTCCTGCGCGGCGTAGTCCTTAACGAGATCGTGCAGGAAATCGCGCGCAACATAGGCTGATTGCACCGCGTGCCGTTCATTGAGACCGTGCAGCCCGTTGCCATCGGGATCGCTGAGCGGCCCGGGCACACCATAAGTCGGGATGCCGAGCGGGCCGAGGTAGGTCGCGTCGGTCGCGCCGGTCATCATCGCGGGCACCAGCGGCACGCCGGGATAGTAACTCGTGAGGAGCTTTTCGGCGTGGCCCATGATACGCGGATCAAGCGGCGGCGGCACAGCCAGCGGGCGCACGCGGCCCACCAGCGACGCGCTCACTCCGGGATCGCCGATCGCCTTCACCAGCGCGGCGCGCGTCGTATCCGCATCCTCGCCCGGCACGATGCGGCAGTTGATGTTGGCCTTGGCGCGCTGCGGCAGCGCGTTGGCGGCATGGCCGCCTTCCAGCATGGTGGCGACGCAGGTGGTGCGCACCATCGCGTTCAGCGTACGGTCGCCTGCAACCTCCGCTTCGGCCGTCTTGTCCGCCGGATCCGCCGCGAGGCGCGCCATCGCCGCTCCCAGCGCATCGCCGCGCGCCGCACCCACCTTGGCGAAGTAGGCCCGCGTCGTATCGTTGAAGTGCACTGGAAACCGGAACGCGCGCACCCGCTGGATTGCATCGGACAATTCGTAGATCGCGTTGTCGTCCACCGGCATGGAGCTGTGTCCGCCGGGATTGGTCGCCTCCAGTTCGAAGTTGCGGTTGCCCTTCTCGCCGATCTGCATCGCCTGGCTCAGCACTTTGCCGTGCCCGTCCGTCGTGCCGCCGCCGCCTTCATTGAGCGCGAATTCCGCCGCGAGCAGTTCGGGGCGGTGCTGCGCCAGCCACTGCACGCCGTTCATCCGCGCGCCCGATTCCTCGCCGCAGGTCAGCGCCAGCCGGATCGTGCGCTTCGGCCTGAAGCCTTCGGCGCGAAAGCGCAGCAGCGTGTCGATCCAGATCGCATCGAGCACTTTCATGTCGGACGTGCCGCGCCCGTAGAAGTACCCGTCCTCCTCGATGAACTGGTAGGGATCACGCGTCCAATCGCTGCGCCGCGCATTCACGACATCGAGATGCCCCAGCAGCAGCATCGGCTTGGCCTTGGCCGATGTGCCGGGCACCGTGATCACCACCCCGCCATCGAGCGGCAGCGCATCATCGCGAAACTGGGTGATCTGGTCTTCGCCGAAACCCGCCGCACGGAACCGCGCAGAAACCTTTTCGGCCAGCGCGGTGCAGCTGCCGGTGGCAACGGAGGTGTCGGTTTCCACCAGTTCGCGGAAGATCTCGCGGAAGGCGCGCTGCCCGGCGGTGGGGCCAGCCTCTGCCGCAAGCGCATGGGATGAGGCGAGCACCAGTGCCAGTCCCAGTGCAGCGCTCCAGATGGTCGTGTGCTTCATGCTCGCGCGTCTCCGGTCCAAACGCTACTTGCGCCGCACCCACTTGAGGTCATAGTCGGTCGTCCATGTCGCCCCGCCATCCTCGGTGCCGATGGCGAGTTCGCGTACCGTCCCATCGGGCATGGCGTAAAGCGTCCAGTGCCGCAGCCGCGTCTTGCCGCCCGGAAGCGGCTTCTCGGTCACGTAGCGCATCTCGCCCGGCTTCACGAGATTGCCGCGAAAGACCGTGGCCGCGCCGTCGTCGGTCGCCCAGGTATAGCCCCACGATCCCAGCAGCCGCGAATAGTTGAACAGGCCGATACCGTTGCCGGTGGGGTGGCCGTCGGTCTTCGTCCAGTGCTCTTCGATCGCGCAATCATTGAGGATCAGCGTCATCGTCACTTCGTCGGTCTTCTTCTCGCCGGTATAGACATCCCAGCTGCCCAGCGTGAAATCCTGCTCGCGGAACCTAGGATCGTTCCTGCAGGTCTCGGCTGGGTTTGACGGCGCCTGCGCCGCAGCGGGCGCGGCGATGATGGCAAGGGCAGCAACAAGCAGCGGACGGTACATCGGCGGTCTCCTGATCGGCTCCCTACGATGAGGCCGCAATTTGGGCGATTGCGCAAGGGCAGATCCTGATTACACATCGTGGCGGAGCGGCGGGCTGAACGGGGACACGGCGATGGCAGAATGGTCGGACAAGGAACTGGGGCTCCATCTGCCGATTGCCCGGCGCGATTTCATCGGCGGCGTGGCGGCAGGCGCGGCGCTCGCGGCGGCGCCGGGCGCGATGGCGCAGGCGGCCCCTGCGGCCAGCACTGATTATCCCCCCCGGCTCACCGGCCTGCGCGGGCAATACCCCGGCTCATTTGAAACGGCGCACATGGCGCGCGACGGCGAATTCGGCGCCGCGCTGCCTGCGGAAGATACAGGCGAGCACTATGATCTCGTCATCGTCGGCGGCGGCATTTCCGGCCTCGCGGCTGCGCATTTCTACCGGCAGGCATTGGGGGAGGATCGCAAGATCCTGATCCTCGACAACCACGACGATTTCGGCGGCCACGCCAAGCGCAACGAGTTCCAATACGAAGGCCGCACGATCTTGGCCTACGGCGGCACGATGAGCATTGAATCGCCGTTCCCCTACAGCTTCACCTCCAAGAAGCTGCTGGCCGATCTCGGCGTCGATCTCACCAGCTACCACCGCTATGAAACCAAGGCCTACGACGGCCTCGGCTCCGCAACGTTCTTCGACAAGGAGCACTTCCTTGCCGACAAGCTCGTCACCGGTACGGGCCAAAAGCCCTGGCCGCAGTTCTTCGCCGAAGCCCCGCTGACGGGCGCGGTGCGCGCAGACCTCACGCGGATCTACACCGAGAAGGTCAACTACCTCCCGGACCTGACCCCCGATGCGCGCGCGGAATACCTGCGCCACATCAGCTATCAGGATTACCTCGTCAAGCACGCGAAGATGATGCCGGAAAGCTTGCCCTATTTCCTCGGGCACTATTTCCGCAACAACAAGCGCGTCGATACGCTGCCTGCGTGGGAAGCGGCGCTTGGCGGGCGGATGCCGGGCTTTGCGGCCATGGACTTGCCGCAGCAGATCACTGCTGAAGCGCAGCATTTCCACTGGCCCGACGGCAACGCCACCGTCGCGCGCCTCCTTGTCAGCCGCCTCATTCCCGGTGCCTTCCCGTCGGACAAGCTCGATCAGGAAAGCGTGGTCCTCGCGCCGGCGCGCTACGCCGCGCTGGATAATCCGGCGAACTCCACGCGCATCCGCCTCTCCAGCATGGTGATCCGCGCCGAACATATCGGCAAGCCCGCGCGCCAGACCGAAAAGGCCGTGCGCGTCGTCTATGTGAAGGACGGCAAGCGCGTCTCCGTCACCGGCGCCAACGCGATCATGGCCTGCTTCAACATGGTGATCCCGTTCATCGTGCCCGATCTGCCCGCCGCGCAGAAGGAAGCGCTGCACTATGCCTCCAAGGTACCGATGCAGTATACCAACGTGCTGCTGAAGAACTGGCGCGCCTGGGCCAAGCTCGGCGTGAAATCGATCAGCGCGCCCAATGGCTACCATATCGGCGCCTCGCTCGACACGCCGATGAACATCGGTGGCTATGCCAGCGCGCTCACGCCGGACGAGCCGGTCGTGATCCACATGACCCGCAATCCCAACCAGCCAGGCCTGCCGCGCAAGGAACAGAACCGCATCGGCCGCGCGGCCATGCTGGCGGAGGATTACCCCACGATCGAGCGCGAAATCCGCATGCAGCTCCAGCGCATGCTGGGCGGCGGCGGCTTCAACGCCGCGCGCGATATTGCCGCGATTACCGTCAACCGCTGGCCCCACGGCTATGCCTATACTTACGATACGCTGGGCGATCCCGATGTGCCCGATGAACAGCGCCCCCACGTGATCGGCCGGCAGACCTTTGGCCGCATCGCCATCGCCAATGCCGATGCCGCCGGCAGCGCCTTCACCAACACCGCCATCGACATGGGCGAACGCGCCGTGCAGGAATGCCTGATCAGCCGGGGACTTATCTGAACCAATGATCGAGCTTTATCACTGCCACAACGCCCGCTCGTTCCGCGCGCTCTGGGCGCTGGAAGAACTGGGCCTGCCTTACAAGCTCCACATGCTGCCATTCCCGCCGCGCGTGCGCGTGCCGGAATACCTCGAACAGAACCCGCTCGGCACGATCCCGCTGCTTGTGGATGGGGATACGCGGATGACCGAATCCAGTGCCATCCCGCAGTATCTGGCGACACGCTACGGCCCGAGCCCGCTTGCCGTGTCACCGGATGAGCCCGATTACGGCCTCTGGCTCGATTGGCTCCACCGCAGCGAAGCCACGCTCACGTTCCCGCAAACCATCGTCCTGCGCTACACCCGCTTCGAACCCGACGAGCGCAAGCTGAAACAGGCGGCGGACGACTACACCCAATGGTTCTTCTCGCGCCTCAAGCACCTGACCCGCTCGCTCGAAGATGGCCGCGAATGGCTCTGCGCCGGCCGCTTCACCATGGCGGACGTGTGCACCGTCTACGCCCTGCTGCTGGCGAAGGACCTGGGACTGGACTACAAGTTCAGCCCTGAGATCGCTGCCTATTGGGAGCGGGCGACTTCGCGGCCCGCGTTTCTGGCCGCACAGGCCGCGCAGGATGCAGCCTGATGGACCTGATGACACCGCGCGCCCGCACTGCTAACGGCGGCGCATGACTGAACTCGCGCTCATCCGTAACTTCTCTATCATCGCCCATATCGACCATGGCAAGTCCACGCTCGCTGACCGGCTGATCCAGTACACTGGCGGCCTTTCGGCGCGCGAGATGAGTGAGCAAGTCCTTGATAATATGGACATTGAGCGCGAGCGCGGGATCACCATCAAGGCGCAGACCGTGCGGCTGGAATACCCCGCCAAGGACGGCAAGACCTATCAGCTCAACCTGATGGACACGCCGGGCCACGTGGACTTCGCCTATGAAGTCAGCCGCAGCCTTGCCGCGTGCGAAGGCGCGCTGCTGGTGGTCGATGCGGCGCAGGGGGTCGAGGCGCAGACCTTGGCCAATGTTTACCAGTCCATCGAGCATGACCACGAGATCGTGCCGGTGATCAACAAGATCGATCTGCCCGCCGCCGAACCTGAAAAGGTCCGCGCCGAGATCGAGGAAGTGATCGGCATCGATGCGAGCCAGGCCGTGCTCACCAGCGCCAAGTCCGGCATCGGCATCGAGGAAGTGCTCGATGCCATCGTCGCGCGCATCCCCCCGCCGGGCGGTGATCGCACTGCGCCGCTGAAGGCCATGCTGGTCGACAGCTGGTACGATCCCTACCTCGGCGTCGTCATTCTGGTCCGCGTGATTGATGGCGTCATCAAGAAGGGCCTGCAGGTCAAGTTCATGGCCGGCGGGACCGAGCACCTGATCGACCGCGTGGGCTGCATGCGCCCCAAGCTGCAAGTGCTCGATGAACTGGGCCCGGGCGAAATCGGCATCATCACCGCGCAGATCAAGGAAGTGGCGCAGGCCCGCGTGGGTGATACGATCACCACGGTGAAACAGGGCGCAACGGTGGCGCTGGCCGGCTTCAAGGAAGTGCAGCCGGTGGTGTTCTGCGGGCTGTTCCCGGTCGATGCGGCAGACTTTGAAAAGCTGCGCGAAAGCATCGGCAAGCTGCGGCTGAACGATGCCTCGTTCTCGTTCGAAATGGAAAGCAGCGCGGCGCTTGGCTTCGGCTTCCGCTGCGGGTTCCTCGGCCTGCTGCATCTGGAAATCATCCAGGAACGCCTCAGCCGCGAATACGATCTCGATCTCATCACCACCGCACCTTCGGTGGTCTACCGCCTGACCATGAACGACGGATCGGTGAAGGAACTGCACAACCCGGCCGACATGCCGGACCCGGTGAAGATCGCCGAAATGGAAGAACCTTGGATCAAGGCGACGATCTACACGCCGGACGAATACCTCGGCTCGATCCTCAAGCTCTGCCAGGATCGGCGCGGCATCCAGACCGGCCTGACGTATGTCGGCGGGCGCGCGCAGGTGACCTATGAACTGCCGCTCAACGAAGTGGTGTTCGATTTCTACGACCGCCTGAAATCGATCAGCCGCGGCTATGCCAGCTTCGATTACGAGCAGATCGGCCTGCGCGAAGGCGATCTCGTGATGATGAACATCCTCGTCAACAACGAGCCGGTCGACGCGCTCTCGATGGTCGTCCACCGCACCCAGGCCGATCCGCGCGGACGGCATCTGGTGGAGCGCCTGAAAGACCTGATCCCGCGCCACATGTTCAAGATCCCGATCCAGGCCGCCATCGGCGCGAAAGTGATCGCGCGCGAAACGATCAGCGCCATGCGCAAGGACGTGACCGCCAAGTGCTATGGCGGCGACATCAGCCGCAAGAAGAAGCTGCTCGACAAGCAGAAGGAAGGCAAAAAGCGCATGCGGGAATATGGCAATGTGACCATCCCGCAGGAGGCGTTTATTGCTGCGCTGAGGATGGGTGAAGAATAGCCGCAAGCGCCCAAGCGACGTTTGCGTGAGCAAACGGTAACTTGGAAGCTGGTCGCCGGAGGCGAGCGGCTATTCCGGCCGGGGGCCGGGGGCCTCAAGCGAACCGAGCCCTTCGACGGCGCGGCTTTGCCGCGGCGTGGTTTTTTCTTGTTACCCCTCCGTCAGCGCTTCGCGCTGCCACCTCCCCATTTGTGCTTCGCAAAAATGGGGAGGGTCTTTTTGGGGGCGTAGTGGGCAAGCATCAGCCTCACAGCGATGGCTGAAATTTAGTCGCCATTCGAATTACATCGACCCTGGCGCAGGCGGCGTACACTCGATAACCTCGGGCGATGGCATTTGGTATCTTCGTTCACCGAGCGGACTCGATCTACGATGATGCGCCGTCATCGCGGTACCAGTTCCCGAAGCGCTATTTGAGCCGAGCTAAACCCCTTGCGGGCGGTTGGGTCGTTTACTACGAACCATCGAAAGTGCCACAGTCGCGGGGCTATTTTGCGGTAGCAAAGGTTGCCAAAATCGTTCCGGACAAGACCATCAGCGGCATGTTCGTTGCTGAAATTGAACCAGAAACATACCTCGATTTTGTTACACCGGTTCCGCTCAATGCGCCAGACGGCCAGCGGAACGAACGCGGGCTTGGTGGTCGGGCGCAATGGTCGGTGCGCGACCTCTCTCCAGAGGATTTCCGGCGGATAACCTCACTTGGACTGCCTGAGCAGGAGGATTTTCTACCGCGCGTGGGCGACGTCCCAGATGATCGCTTGCAGGAGCAGCGAGTTCCCTTCGAGGTGGAACGGACAATCGTGCAATCGTTGCTGTCACGGCCCAAGCGTGACTATCTTTTTAGGCGCGATGTACTCGCTGCCTATGACAGTCGCTGCGCCGTCACCGGGTGGAAGCTTATCAATGGCGGGGGACGGGCTGAAGCCGAGGCAGCCCATATCCGGCCGGTTGAGAAAGGTGGTCCGGATAGCGTGCAAAATGGCATAGCCCTGACTGGTACGCTGCATTGGATGTTCGACCGTGGGCTTATCGGACTCTCTGACGAGCTGGATATTCTCATTTCGCGGCAAGTGAATGATCGCAGCAGCGTTGAGGCAATGATCAATCCATCCGGCAAGGCGCTAGCTCCGGACCGACCCGGGCTTCGGCCACATCCCATGTTTCTGCGGTGGCATCGGGAGAACTGTTTGAAGCCGTAGGTCGCGACATTCACCCCTCCGTCAGCGCTTCGCGCTGCCACCTCCCCATTTGCACTGCGTGAAAATGGGGAGGGTCTTTGGGGCGCAGGTTGGCAATTACCGTCCGTCTACACCTTTTTGAAAATGGGTGGGATCTGGCCATATTGGCGGCGTCTCTCTCTGGTCCTCCCTGTTTTTGCGCAGCACAAACGGGGAGGTGGCATTGGCGCAGCCAATGACGGAGGGGTTCTTGCCGAGGCCAAAGCAACCGCGTGACGTTCCCTTGGCGCGGCGGCTACGCGCTGAGCCGAGCCTGCCGGAAACGCTGCTCTGGCGGCATCTGCGGCTTCAGCCGGATGGCGTGAAGATACGCCGTCAGCATCCGATCGGTGATTGGGTGCTGGATTTCTACTGCGCGGCCGCGAAGGTGGCCTTCGAGATTGATGGCATGGCCCATGATATGGGCGATAGGCCTTTGCGGGACCAGCGGCGGGATGCGGCGCTCAGGGCGCTTGGGATTGCGGTGGTGCGAATCGCGGCGGTGGATGTGCTGCGCTCGCCGGAGGCGGTGGCGGAGAGTGTTGTGCGGTATTGTCGGCGGGGGTGACGCTTCCGTCAGCGCTTCGCGAGCTACCCCTCCGTCTCGCTTCGCGAGCCACCTCCCCATTTGTGCTTCGCAAAAATGGGGAGGGTCTTGGGGGGCCTCACTCGCCTTCCTTCGGCGGCGGGAGGGCGAGCCAGTTGGGCATGTTGGGGGCTTTGCCGGCGGCTCTGGCTTCGGCCTCGGCCTTGAGGAAGTGATCGTAGGCTTCGCGCGCGGGGGCGGGGAGGGCTTCGTACCACTCGCGGTTGGCGCTGGTGAAGCGGGAGAGGAGGTCGGGCGCGCCCTTGGCGGCTTCGGCGCGAGCGGCGGCTTCTTCCTGTTCGAATTCGGTTTGCCATTGCTTTTTCAGCTTGGCGATTTCGCTTCTGGTTGGCGCATCGTGGCGAGCACTGGCCTTGAAGCGCTTGGATGCGCGGTTTCTGAGCAGGAACATCAGCAGCCGATCATTGTAGACCTTGCGGCTGCCGACGACCGCGCCGAAATGGTAGACCGGCACTTCGATGCCATGGAGCGCGCGGTCCATCGCCACATCTTCCAGCCGCTGGACGCCGAGCGCGAGGGCGGCTTCCCAGGCCTTGCGGAATTCATCCGCTTCGGGCTGGCGGCGCAGATAGTAGGCGCCGACGGCCGTCATGTTGACGGCATGGGCGGCATGCTTGACGCTGCCGGTATCGGCCAGCGCTTCGATGAAGCCGCGCTGGCGTTCGGGAGTCCAGCCATCGTGGCGGTTGTACTGACGCGGAACGGGGGCGAAATCGGGGAGCGTGCCTTTGGCGGCGGGCTGGCGGGAGCGGTCTTTCATGCGCGGCCTCGGTTCGTTGCGGAAAACGGGCGCGGTTGTGCCATGACAGCAGGCGTGCAGGACAGAACAAAGTGGGAACTTAGGGGATTTACCCCTCCGTCAGCGCTTCGCGCTGCCAACTCCCCGAGACAAGCTCGGGGAGGGATTTCCCCTGGTTCAGCTTGCGGTGAAGCCGCCGTCGACCACCAGTTCCGAGCCGGTCATGAAGGCGGCGCGGTCCGAGGCGAGGAAGGCGACGGCGTCGGCCACGTTGGTGGGCAGCCCGAAGTGGCCCAGCGGGTGGAGATTGGAAAAGGCTGCGCGGGTGTCGTTTTCGCCGGTGCCGGTGGCGGCCGCGAACTGGGAGACGAGATCGCGGCCCATATCGGTTTCGATGACCCCGGGGTGGACCGAATTGCAGCGGATGCGCAAGGGCGCGACTTCCATCGCCACGCCTTTGGTGAAGAGGCGGACCGCGCCTTTGGTGGCGTTGTAGCAGCTGACCAGCGCGGTGCCGACCAGCCCGGCAACCGAGGAGAGATTGACGATCGCGGCGCCGCCGGGCCATTGGTTCGCGCGCTCCGCCAGCAGCGGGACGGCGTGCTTGCAGCCGAGGAACACGCCTTCGACGTTGACGCTGTGGAGGCGGCGCCAATCTTCGAGCGTGGTTTCGGTGAGGGGTTTGGCCAGGAATAGCCCGGCATTGTTGACCAGAATATCGAGCCCGCCAGCAGCTTCGCGGGCGAAGGCGATCGTATCGATCCAGCTTTGCTCGTCGGTCACGTCGTGCGCGCGGGCAAGGCCGCCGATCTGCTCCGCGAGGGCTTCGGGCGCGGCAAGATCGGTGACGATGACGCGCGCGCCAAGCGCGGCGAGGGCGCGGGCAGACGCCTCGCCAATGCCGCGCGAGGCGCCGGTGACGAGGGCAATGCGGCCGGCAAGTTCAGTCATGGGCAGGTCTCTCCATCGGTTCTGTTTGGCTGCATCCTAGCGCCAATTCCGCCGATGGCCATGACCGGTTCGCATCGTTTCAAAGATGGCCGGAGCAGTAGGCCAGGAGGAGGATCAGCGGGATGGGGACGCCGATGATCCAGAGCAGACCTGAGCGCATGGGGTTATCCTTTCATGGTGTTTGCAGAGAAGATAAATGCGCGATGGGCGGCAAGGTTCCGTGGTGCCCGTGCGCGCGCTTGCCTTGGCTTTTCGTGCCGGTACAACTGCACAGGATGGCTTCGCATGGGCGGGGCTGCGGGAGGGGATGTTTCGATGTCGGTTTTTGTGGTGTTCATCAAGGATGGCGTGAACGATCAGGCTCAGATGGAGCAGTATAACGCCAAGGCCGGGGCTTCGATCGCCGGGCATCCGTTGAAGCCGCTTGCATTCTATGGCCCGAACGAGACTTGGGAAGGCCCGGCCGCGGAAGGGCTCGTGATCATCGAGTTTCCCGACATGGACGCGGCGAAGGCCTGGTACAACAGCCCGGCCTATCAGGAGGCCAAGGTCCACCGGCTGGCAGGTGCGAACTACCGCGTGATGGTGACCGAAGGGGTTGGCTGAGAAGTGTTCCCAGCTGGGCATCATTCCGGCATGATGCCCAGATGACTATCGCTCACCAGACTATCTCGCGGCGCTCGATGGTGATCGCGGGGTTTTCGACAGTGGTCGAGTGGTACGACTTCACGCTCTACATCTACGTCGCCACGATCCTCTCCCGCGTCATGTTTGGCGGGGGGGAGGGATCGCTGGCGGCGGTGCTGGCGGGCTTTGCGGTTTCTTATCTGATGCGCCCGCTCGGCGCACTGGCGCTGGGGCATTACGGGGACCGGCACGGACGGCGGCGGGCCATGCTGCTTTCGATGGCGGTGATGACTGCGGCGATGCTCGGCTGCGCCTTGCTGCCCACGTATGCGACGATCGGCCCGGCGGCGGGGATGCTGCTGCTGGCCTTGCGCTGCGTGATGGCCTTTGCCGTGGGCGGCGAATACACCGGCGTGGTCGCCTATCTGCTGGAAGGCGCGGAGCCGCGGCGGCGCGGGCTGATCACCAGCTGCGCCTCAGCGGCGAGCGAGGTGGGCGCGCTGCTGGCCGTGGGCGTCGCGGCGGTGACGGCCTGGGCTTTGCCGGCGGACATCCTCGACGTGTGGGGCTGGCGCATACCGTTCTTCGTGGGCGCAGCGCTGGCAGGCGGGGTGCTGCTGGCACGCGCGGCAATGGACGAATCGCCTGAATACAACCGCCAGCGCGCGGCAGGCACAGTGCCGGCGAACCCGCTGCGCTATGCGGTGACCCATCAGCGCGCCGGGATCATGCGGGGCTTTGCCATCTCGGCGCTGGGCTCGATCAGCTACTACGTGGGGATCACGTATGTGCCCGCGTTCCTCACCTCGGTGGGCGCGGTAGGAGAGGGGGCGGGCCTCGCGCTTTCGACCGTGGCGGCCTTCGTGGTGATCGCGGTGACGCCGCTGGTGGGCGCGCTTTCGGACCAGATCGGGCGGCGTCCGGTGCTGATCGGCGTGGCGGTGCTCGGCGCGGTGCTGCCGATCACGCTGTTCACCCTGATGGCCAGCGGCGGCACCTGGCCTGCACTGATCGGCGCCGTGTTGCTGGCGTGCCTGGGCGGTGCGGTGAGCGCGGTTGGCGCGGTGGCGACGGCGGAGCAGTTTTCCGGCGAGGCGCGGCTTTCCGGGCTCGCACTGGGCGTGACAAGCGCGACGGCCGTGTTCGGCGGGCTCACCCCGCTGGCAGCGCAGATGCTGCTGGAGGCGAGCCACTGGCCGGCGGTGCCCGGCGCGATGATTGCGGTCGTGGCGCTGGCAATTCTTCCGGTGCTGTGGCGCATCCCCGAGACGGCGCCCCGCGCAGGGTGGACAGCCAAGCCGCAACCGATATAGTTAGTCTGACTAACGATAAGGCGGGAGAATGCCATGGCCACGGCGGCGCTGGACGATATCGAGGAAACCGCCCGGGAAACCCCGGCGCTGATACGGTATCTCGACGAGGGTGACTTCGTGACGCGCCGCTATGTGAGCCAGGGCGCCGAAATGAACACCGGCGACTACCGCGACTATCCTGTGGTGGTGCGCGACGGGATGCCGATGCGGGAGCACTTCGCGCTCGACGTTCATGGCTTCAGGATCGCCAGGCATGAAACCGCGATCCGCGATTTTCACGACAAGGCAGCGGTCGATGCGGGATACCAGCGAGAGGTGGAAGCGCTCGTCGCGCAGCTTACAGGCGCTGACAAGGTGCGGACGCAAGGGTGGATGATCCGCACTTCGGGCGATCTTTCAGCGCGCGTGCAGGAAAAGGTCGAGGGCTATGTCCATTCGGGTGGTATCCAGCCCCCGGCGGGCGAGGCCCATGTCGATTACAACGAACTCACCGGCCGGCGCGCGGCGGCGCGGGTCTATGGGCAGGCGTTTCCCGATGGGCCGGGCTACAAGCGCTACATCTGCTTTTCGCTTTGGCGCACGTTTTCGCCCGGGCCGCAGGACTGGCCGCTGGCGGTGTGCGACGGGCGCACGGTGAGCGACGAGGAAACGGCTTCCAACACGCTGTTCGTGGTGGATGAATTCCCCGTGGGGGAAGCCCTGACCGCGCCGGTCGCGGGCGAAGATCAGATGATTGCCGCGACGATCTTCCGCCACCGCGAACGGCACCGCTGGTGGTACTTTTCGAACATGGCAAAAGACGACGTGTTGCTGTTCAAGTTTCAGGACAGCGACCATTCCGTCACCTGGCGCTGCCCGCACACCGCATTTCACGATACCAGCCTGCCGGACGCGCAAGTGCGGGAAAGCATCGAAGTGCGCGGCGTGGCGTTTTTCGAGTAGAGCGCCCCGCACACCATGACCTTGCTTGCCCCGACCGAAGTGCTTGAAACCGCGCGATTGGTGCTGCGCCGGATGGACGCGAGCGATCTCGATTACTTTATCGCGATCCATCAGGATCCGGATGTGGCCCGCTACATCAGCGGCAAGCCGCGCCCTCCGGCTGAGACCGAGAAGTGGTTTCAGGATGTGCAGGACAGCTATGCCCATGCCAGCCTCGGCCCCTTGGCGGTCATCCGCAAAAGCGATGGGGCCCGCGTGGGGCGCTGCGGTTTGAGCGATGCGGCGATCGACCGCGCAGCCCCGCCGGGCGGATTGCAACGCGCCTGGCTGTTCCGCACCCACGCGCCAGCCGATGCCCAGATCCAGTCACTGCCCGAATTGGGCTACACGTTTGGCAAGGCGCATTGGGGGCAGGGCTATGCTTCGGAGGCGGCGCGCGCGGTCTTTGGCTATGCGCAGGCGCAGCGCGAATTTGCCGAGATCATGTCCGTCATCCATCCAGACAACGGCGGATCGCTGGCTGTCGCGGCAAAGTTCGGTGTTCGCTACGTCGGCGAAGTCGATGTCATCGGGCAGCCCTACAAACGCTTTCACTGGCCGCTTGCTGCGCTGCCAAAGGTGCCGTGACCTTGGAAATGCCACCCCGCAGATAGTTTGCCTTTGGGGGGATTCATGAAATCGGCCTATCATGGCGGGGCCGTGCTGCGCTACAGGCCGCCCCATGACGAGCCAGACTGCACAACTTCCCAGCCTCACTCATATCCAGCGGCTTGAGGCCGAGGCGATCCACATCATGCGCGAGGTGGTGGCCGAGGCGACCAATCCCGTGATGCTCTATTCAGTGGGCAAGGACAGCGCGGTGATGCTGCATCTGGCGCGCAAGGCGTTTTACCCGAGCCCGCCGCCGTTCCCGCTGCTCCATGTCGATACGACGTGGAAGTTCAAGGACATGTACGCGCTGCGCGAACGCATGGCATCCGAGAGCGGCATGGAACTGCTGGTTTATCAGAACCCCGAGGCGCAGGAGCGCGGGATCAATCCGTTCGACCACGGCGCGCTCCACACCGACATGTGGAAGACCGAAGGGCTCAAGCAGGCGCTCGACAAGTATGGCTTCGATGCTGCCTTCGGCGGCGCGCGGCGCGACGAGGAGAAGAGCCGCGCCAAGGAGCGCATCTTCAGCTTCCGCACCGCAAGCCACGGCTGGGACCCCAAGAACCAGCGGCCCGAACTGTGGAACATCTACAACGCCCGGAAAAACACCAAAGTTGGAGGGGGGGGCGAGAGCATCCGCGTGTTTCCGATCTCGAACTGGACCGAGCTCGATATCTGGCAGTACATTCACCTTAACGACGTGCCGATCGTACCGCTTTATTTCGCGGCGGTGCGCCCCACGTTCGAGTGGGAAGGCGGGCTGTTCATGGCAGACGATCTGCCGCGGCTTGAGAAGGTCCTGGGCTATCGCCCTGAAATCACCGACCGTTCGATCCGCTTCCGCACGCTGGGCTGCTTCCCGCTGACAGGCGCAGTGGAAAGCACGGCCTCCACACTGACCGAAGTTATTCAGGAAACGCTGCTCACGACGACGAGCGAAAGACAGGGCCGCGTGATCGACAAGGATGCGGGCGGTGCGGGTATGGAAGTGAAAAAGCAGCAGGGGTACTTCTGATGTCTGGGACCGACGTGATCTACCAGACCGAGGCCCTGATTGCCGAGGACATCGAGGCCTACCTCGCGCTGCACCAGCACAAGACCATGCTGCGCTTCATCACCTGCGGCTCGGTCGATGATGGAAAATCGACGCTGATCGGGCGCTTGCTCTATGATTCGAAGATGATCTTCGAAGATCAGCTCGCAGCGCTCGAAACCGACAGCAAGAAAGTGGGCACGCAAGGCGGCGAGATCGATTTCGCGCTGCTGGTCGATGGGCTTGCCGCCGAGCGCGAGCAGGGCATCACCATCGATGTCGCCTACCGCTTCTTCAGCACCGAAAAGCGCAAGTTCATCGTGGCCGATTGCCCGGGGCACGAGCAGTATACCCGCAACATGGTGACCGGCGCGAGCACGGCGGACCTGGCCGTGATTCTGATCGACGCGCGCAAAGGCGTGCTGACGCAAACGCGGCGGCATTCCTACCTCTGCCACCTTCTCGGAATCCGCCACATCGTTCTGGCGGTAAACAAGATGGACCTGATCGGCTATGATCAGGCCAAGTATGATGCGATCGTGGCCGACTATGCCGCCTTTGCGAGCAGCATCGGGATCGCGGCGTTTACCGCGATGCCGATCTCGGGCTTCAAGGGCGACAACATTACCGCGCCGAGCGTGAATACCCCGTGGTATCTTGGCCCCACGTTGATCGGCCATCTGGAAACGGTGGAAGTGAACACCGCTGCTGATGCCGCCGGTGCGTTCCGCATGCCCGTCCAGTGGGTCAACCGCCCGAACCTCGATTTCCGGGGGTTCTCCGGCCTTATCGCCAATGGCTCGGTGAAGCCCGGCGATGCGGTGCGCGTTCTGCCTTCGGGCCGGACCAGCACCGTTGCCCGCATCGTGACGATGCCAAGTGCGGGTTTCGCCGGCGAAACCGCTGGTGACGGCGATCTTGAGGTGGCGGTGGCGGGCCAATCGGTCACGCTCACCCTTGCGGACGAGATCGATTGCTCGCGCGGGGATGTGCTCGCCGCGTCCGATGCGCCGCCACAGGTCGCCGACCAGTTCGAGGCGAGCCTCGTGTGGATGGCCGACGAGGCGCTGATGCCGGGCCGCGCCTATTGGCTGAAACTGGCGACGCAGACCGTTTCCGTCACGGTTTCGCAGCCCAAGTGCACCATCAATGTCAATACGATGGAGCGCCTTGCTGCCAAGACGCTGGAACTCAACGCGATCGGCGTGGCAGAGATCACCACCGACCGCGCCATCGTGTTCGAACCTTATGCGACAAGCCGCACGCTGGGCGGGTTCATCCTGATCGACAAGATCAGCAACGCGACCGTGGCCGCGGGGATGCTCAACTTCAGTTTGCGCCGCGCGCAAAACGTGCACTGGCAGGCGCTCGACGTGACGCGTGAAGCCCATGCCCGCCTGAAGGGACAGGGCCCTGCGGTGCTGTGGTTCACGGGCCTTTCCGGTTCGGGCAAATCGACCATCGCCAACATGGTCGAGAAGCGGCTGCATGCGCTGGGCAAGCACACGTTCCTGCTGGACGGGGACAATGTGCGGCATGGGCTCAACAAGGACCTTGGTTTCACCGAGACCGACCGGATCGAGAACATCCGCCGCGTGGGCGAAGTGACGCGCCTGATGACGGATGCGGGGCTGATCGTGCTGACCGCGTTCATCAGCCCGTTCCGTGCCGAACGCGACATGGTGCGCGCGCTTGTGCCCGAAGGCGAGTTCTTCGAGATTTTCGTCGATACGCCGCTGGAAGAAGCCGAACGGCGCGATGTGAAGGGGCTTTACAAGAAGGCCCGGCAAGGCACGCTCAAGAACTTCACGGGGATCGACAGCCCCTATGAAGCGCCGGAAAAACCGGAAATCCGCGTGGACACCATGCGCGAAACGCCCGAAGAGGCGGCGGAACGCATCGTGGCGCTGATTATCGGCGATTGGATGCCGATCATCTGACGGCTGGTTCTGGCGGGCTTAGGGGTGTTGATGGACGATATCGAACTGGCGCGGCATCTGGCGCGCGGCGCGGCGCGGATTCTCATGGATCTGCGCGCTGCCGGCACGCACACGGGCAAGGCGCTTGGCGCTGAGGGCGATCTTCGCGCCAATACGTGGCTGATGGCCGAAATTGCCGCGCACCGGCCGGACGATGGTGTGCTTTCAGAAGAGACGCAGGACACGCCCGAACGGCTCGGCAAATCGCGCGTATGGATCATCGATCCGCTCGACGGGACGCGCGAATATGGCGAAGGCCGTGATGACTGGGCGGTGCATGTCGGCCTTGCCTTCGATGGAGTGGCGACACTGGGCGCAGTGGCGCTGCCGGGGATCGATCTGGTGCTGGATAGCGGCGCGCCGCTGCCGCTCCCCCGGATGGCGGAACGCCCGCGACTGCTGGTCAGCCGCACACGGCCAGCGCGTGAGGCGGTGATCGTGTCAGAAGTGCTGGGCGGCGAACTGGTGCCGATGGGATCGGCCGGCGCCAAGGCGATGGCGGTGGTGCGCGGCGAGGCTGAGATATATCTCCACTCCGGCGGGCAATATGAATGGGACAACTGCGCGCCCGTGGCTGTGGCGGCGGCGGCAGGCCTCCATGTCTCGCGCATCGATGGAGCGCCGCTGGTCTACAACAACCGCGACACCTACCTGCCCGACCTGCTGATCTGCCGGCGCGAATGGGCCGAAAGGGTACTGGACGCCGTAGCGGCAATCGAGGCTTGACCCTTTTCCGGTTTGCAGACACGGATCGGCCATGATCGATTCCCGCCTTTTCCGTGACGTGCTTGGTGCTTACCCGACCGGGGTCTGCGTGGTGACTGCGCTGGCCGAAGACGGCGCGCGGCATGGTCTGGTCATCGGCTCGTTCACTTCGATTTCGCTCGACCCTCCGCTGGTGGGCTTCTTTCCGGACAAGCGCTCTGGCACCTGGCCCCGGATCGAGGCTACGGGCCGGTTCTGCGTCAACGTGCTGGGCGCGGACCAGCTGGCGCTGTGCCGCCGCTTTGCGGCGCGCGCCGACGACAAATTTGCCGAACTGGCGCATGGTGTGAGCCCCGCCGGGCTGCCGGTGCTCGACGATGCGATCGCATGGATCGATTGCACGATCGAACGCGTGACCGAAGTTGGCGATCACTGGCTGGTGGTCGGCGCGGTGGACGCGCTGGGCAAGGAGGGCGAAGGCAACCCCCTGCTGTTCTTCCGCGGCCAGTATCACGATCTGGCGCTGCTGGCAGACTGAGGCGCGGGGCCAGCGCTCCGTAATTCTACCAATTGTTATAAACTTGGCGCGGCCGGGTCTGGTTTGATTTCGGTCAAGGATTGCCTGTGCCCGCGCTGCCACAACGGCTGTGCGCGGAAGGGACCGGCTGTGATTCCCCCCCCTCCCGCCGATTTCTCCCCGACTTCGGGCGGTCAGCCAGTCTGGCCGCCCATTTTTCGTAATGGTTTTTACGGGGTTATCGCGGATGCGCGATTGCCGCAGGCCCGTCAGGCTGGTAGATCCGGAACGGATGAGCGCCTGTGATACCTGCATAGTCCGCAATCGGGCGATTTGCGCCGGACTTGATCATCCGGAGATCGCCGCACTGAGCGTGATGGGGCGCCGCCGCACCGTTTCCGCCGGAGAGCCGCTGATCTGGGAGGACGACGACTCGCTCCTCGTCGCCAATGTGATCGAAGGCGTACTCAAGCTGACGACCAGCACGGCAGACGGGCGCGAACAGATCGTCGGTGTTGCTTATCCTTCGGATTTCATTGGCCGCCCGTTTGGCCAGACGAGCGCTGCCAGCGTGGTGGCGCTGACCGACGCGCGCGTCTGCGTGTTTGCGCGGGGCGATTTTGATCGCTTTGCCCGCGAACACCCTGAACTGGAGCACAAGCTGCTCGAACGCACGCTGGCCGAGCTTGACCGCACGCGCGGCTGGATGATGCTGCTTGGCCGCAAGAGCGCGCCGGAGAAGATCGCGACGTTCCTGCTCGATATGTCCGAGCGGCTGGCGGACAACGGCTGCACACATCAGTCCGGGGCCGACACCGGCCCGGCGCGGCAGTTCACGCTGCCGTTTTCGCGCCAGCAGGTCGCAGACCTTCTTGGCCTTACGATCGAGACGGTGAGCCGCCAGTTTACCAAGCTGAAGAGCGACGGGGTCGTCGCGCTGCCCGGGCGGCGCGATGTCGAGATTCTCGATCGCGGCGCGCTGGAGATGCTCGCCGGCTGATCCGCGACCAGCCGACGAGGCATTTGCAGGCGTTCAGAACCGGTAGCTGACACCCGCGCTCAGGATCCACGCATTGATCTTGTGGCGCGTGGTCAGCGCCTCAACCCCTCCGGCAGTGGTGAAGTGGGCAGTGGTGTTCACCCAGTACTTCTTGGCATCGAGGCTGAGGCCGTAGCCGCTCTTGCCCAGCGCGATATCGACACCGCCCTGGACCGCTGCGCCCACGTTGTTGGACAGGCGCACGCGCGCCGCGCCGAGCCCGGCGGCAGCAGCGCCGGGGCGTCCGCCCAGCCAGAGATAGAGCGCGGGGCCTGCGCCGATATAGGGCTTGATCCCGCCAGCCAGCGGCAGGTGATACTTGAGCGTCAGCGTGGCCGGGATCAGCACTGCGTGATCGACAAGCGCTGCGCCTGCAAGTGCGCCCGCGCCCGTCACATGGTGCGAACTGGTGCAGCAGATCGTTTCGGCCGAGACATTGGGCGTGAAGAAGTATTCGGCCGCGAGCGTGGGCACGACGTTGTTACTCGCCTTGGCCTGCGAGCCTGCGGGCAGGCCGATCAGGTCCTTGTCGACACGGCTGATCTTGCCATCGGGCAGGACTGCCGAGCCGAGCACCTTGATCTGCCAGTGGCCGTCAGCCGAGCCGGCATGGGCCGGAGCTGCGCCAAGGGCGGTGGTGGCGAGAGCCGCACCGATGGCGGCAGCATGGAAGGTCTTCATGAGCAAGGCTCCCTTGCTGCGGGTGTCCTGCCCCAAGCAGGACTGCGTGTTCCTCGCAGCACGGGTGCGAGATGGCCCGGCATGGCCCTCGCGACATTGACAGAGCGCAAAATGCGAAGAGTAAAAATAACCGGAAAGGCAAATGATTTCAGCGGGGGCACGATTGCCTGCTGCAAATTGACACGGGTCAATGTTGCGAGGGCGAAGGACGGGCAGGGGAACTTCCAGCATTTGGCATGGAAGGGTGCTTCCCATGGATTCCGTACTCCCGCGCAGCGGCCTGTGGCTCGGCGCGTTGTTCTTCACGGTGATCGCCACCGCGCTTGCAGTCGATACCGGCTTTGCCGTCCACATGATGATCTGCGGGGTGGCTGCGCTCATCGGGCTTGTCGTCACGGTGCGCGGCTGGGATCCGGTGGCGGCAATTCGGCCTGTGGATTCAGGGCGTTATGATGACGATCTGATCCGGCTCGGCGTGATCGCCACGGTGTTCTGGGGCATGGCGGGGTTCCTCGCGGGGGTCTACATCGCACTGGAAATGGCGTTCCCGCAGTTCAATCTGGGGCTGCAATGGATCAATTTCGGGCGGCTGCGCCCGCTGCACACCTCCGCCGTGATCTTCGCGTTCGGCGGAAACGCGCTGATCGCGACCTCGTTCTACGTCGTCCAGCGCACCTGCCGCACGCGGCTTGCCTTACCGGGCCTCGCGAAGTTCGTGTTCTGGGGATACCAGCTGTTCATCGTGCTGGCGGCCACCGGCTACCTTATGGGGATAACCCAGGGCAAGGAGTACGCTGAACCGGAATGGTACGTTGACCTGTGGCTTACGGTGGTCTGGGTGGCCTATCTCGCGGTGTTCGTTGCCACGCTGCTGAAGCGCTCCGAACCGCACATCTATGTGGCGAACTGGTTCTACCTCGCGTTTATCATCACGGTGGCGATGCTCCACCTGGTCAACAACATCAACGTGCCGGTGAGCTTCTTCGGATCGCACAGCTATCCGCTGTTTGGCGGGGTGCAGGGCGCGCTGGTGCAGTGGTGGTATGGCCACAACGCAGTGGGCTTCTTCCTCACCGCAGGCTTCCTCGCGATGATGTACTACTTCGTGCCGAAACAGGCGGAACGCCCGGTCTATTCCTACCGGCTTTCGATCATCCACTTCTGGGCGCTGATCTTCCTCTACATCTGGGCGGGTCCGCACCATCTCCACTACACCGCGCTGCCCGATTGGGCGCAGACGCTGGGCATGGTCTTCTCGGTCATGCTGTGGATGCCAAGCTGGGGCGGGATGATCAACGGGCTCATGACGCTCAACGGCGCGTGGGACAAGATCCGCACCGACCCGATCCTGCGCATGATGGTCCTCGCGCTCGCCTTTTACGGCATGAGCACGTTCGAGGGGCCGATGATGAGCATCAAGTCGGTCAACTCGCTTTCGCACTATACCGATTGGACCATCGGCCATGTGCATTCGGGCGCGCTCGGCTGGAACGGCATGATCACGTTCAGCTGCCTTTACTACATGACACCGCGCCTGTGGGGCCGCACCCGCCTCTACTCGCTGCGCATGGTGAACTGGCACTTCTGGCTCGCGACCTTGGGAATCGTTTTCTACACCGCCGCGATGTGGGTGGCGGGGATCACCCAGGGGCTGATGTGGCGCGAATACGGGGCTGATGGATACCTCGTGAACTCGTTCGCCGACACGGTGGCCGCGCTTCATCCGATGTATGCGCTGCGTGTGCTGGGCGGCCTGCTCTACCTTTCGGGCGCCACGGTGATGACGATCAACATCACCCGCACGATCCTTGGCCACCTTCGCCCGGAAACGCCGCTGCACTCCGCCGCCTTCGACCCGGCGCGCGACGTGCCGCTGACCCCCGCGATTTACGCCTGAAAGGATAACCCGACATGGCAAAAACTTTCATGGCCAAAGGCTTTCTGCAACGTCACCGAAAGCTGGAACGCAATGTCACCCTGCTGGCGGTGCTCGCCTTCGCGGCGGTGACCGTGGGCGGGATCGTCGAGATCGCGCCGCTGTTCTGGATCGATAACACCATCGAGAAAGTGGAGGGGATGCGCCCCTACACCCCGCTCGAACAAGCCGGACGCGACATCTATGTGCGCGAGGGCTGCTACGCCTGCCACAGCCAGATGATCCGCCCGTTCCGCGACGAGGTGGAGCGCTATGGCCACTACAGCCTCGCGGCGGAATCGATGTACGACCATCCGTTCCAGTGGGGCTCCAAGCGGACGGGTCCGGACCTTGCGCGCGTGGGCGGCAAGTATTCGGATGAATGGCACGTCCAGCACCTCTCCGATCCGCGTGTGCTGGTGCCGGAATCGATCATGCCGACTTATGCCTTCCTCAAGGCGCAGCCGCTTGATCAGGGTGATATGCGCCCGGCGCTGCAAACGCTCGAGCGGGTCGGCGTGCCCTATACCAGGGACGAGATCGCCGCCGCCAATGAGGACCTGAAGGCGCAGGCCGATCCCGATGCGGATCACGCCGCCTTCCTCAAGCACTATCCCGGCGCGGGCGTGCGCGATTTCGATGGCGACCCCAAGCGGCTGACCGAGATGGATGCGCTGGTCGCCTATCTGCAGGTGCTGGGCACGATGGTCGATGTGAACGCGCCGGCGGCGCAGGAGCATCTGGCGAAGGAGAAGGGCCGATGAACCGGAACCTGACCCTGCTCCAGCTCTCCACCCATTCGACCTACGACCAGCTGCGGCATCTGGCCGATAGCTGGGGGCTGATGATCATGGCGCTGGTGTTTGTGGGCCTGTGCCTCTGGCCGTTTCGCCCCGGCGCCCGCGCGGCAAACCGCGATGCTGCCCTCTCGATTTTCGAGGATAAACGCGATGACGCATGACAAGACACATGTCGGAAAAGTGATCGATCAGGCCACCGGCACCGCCAAGGTGGGCCATGAGTGGGACGGGATCGAGGAACTCGATACGCCGCTGCCGCGCTGGTGGCTCTGGACTTTTTACGCGACGATTGCCTTCGCGCTGGTTTATGTCGTGCTTTATCCGGCGATCCCGATGTTCCATTCAGCGAGCACCGGCACGCTAGGCTGGACCAGCCGGGGCGCGCTGGCGGGCGATCTGGACCATGAAAAGGCCGAGCATCAGGCTGTCCGCAATGCCATCGCGGCCACGCCGATCGAGGCGCTGGCCGCCAATCCGGCGCTGCAGCGCGCGGCGATCGAAGGCGGGCACGCTGCGTTCAAGGTAAACTGCGTCCAGTGTCACGGTTCGGGCGCGGCGGGCGCGAAGGGCTATCCCAACCTCAATGACGACGATTGGCTCTGGGGCGGCGATCTGAGCGCCATCCAGCAGACGCTGGTGAACGGCATCCGCTATCCGGGCAACGATGCCACGCGCGCCAGCCAGATGCCGAGCTTCGGGCGAGACGGTATTCTCACCGCGCCGCAGGTGCAGGATGTGGTGCGCTTCGTGCGCGTGATCAGCAAGCAGGAGCCGGCCGGCGCTGCTTCTGCACGCGGTGCCGTGCTCTTCGCCAACAACTGCGCAGTGTGCCACGGCGCGGGCGGCGAGGGGAACCGGAGTGTCGGCGCGCCGAAGCTCACCGACAGGATCTGGCTCTATGGCGGAGACCGCGCGGCGCTGACGGAGACGGTGACGTATGCGCATGGCGGCGTGATGCCGGCGTGGGGCGGGCGGCTCGATCCGGTCACGATCAAGATGCTGGCCGTCTATGTCCATTCGCTGGGCGGCGGCGAGGCGGCACCAGCAGCTCCGGCTTCGGGGGCGGCGCAGTAAGGCCATGAACGCGATTGATCCCATCGTTTCCGCGCCGCTCTATGCGGGGCGCACCGGCGTGTTCCCGAAGAAGATCGACGGGCCGTTCCGCCGGTTCAAATGGCTGGTCATGGCGGTGTGCCTGGCGGTCTATTGGGGCACGCCGTGGATCCGCTGGGACCGGGGGCCGCACGCGCCGGGGCAGGCGGTGCTCATCGATCTGGCGCACCGCCGGTTCTACATGTTTGCCATCGAGATCTGGCCGCAGGAGTTCTACTTCGTGGCGGGGATGCTCATCATGGCGGGGATCGGCCTGTTCCTCGTCACCAGCGCGGTGGGCCGCGCGTGGTGCGGCTATGCCTGCCCGCAGACGGTGTGGACCGACCTCTACCAGCATGTCGACCGGCTGATCGACGGGGATCGCAACGCGCAGATGCGGCTGAATGCGGCGCCGTGGAGCCCCGCGAAGATCACGCGGCGCGCGTTCAAGTGGAGCGTCTACCTTGGCATCGCCTTCGTGACCGGGGGCGCGTGGATCTTCTACTTTGCCGACGCGCCGACCCTCCAGCGCGCATTCTGGACCGGCACGGCAGCCCCGGTGGCCTATGCCTCGACCGGCATCCTCACTTTCACCACCTTCTGGCTGGGCGGGTTCATGCGCGAACAGGTGTGCATCTACATGTGCCCCTGGCCGCGCATCCAGACCGCGATGCTGGACGAAAACTCGCTGACGGTGACCTACAAGCACTGGCGGGGCGAGCCGCGCGGGTCGCTGAAGGAAGCGAAGAACGCCGCCAGCCCGATCGGCGATTGCATCGATTGCCAGCAATGCGTGGCGGTGTGCCCCACCGGGATCGACATCCGCGAGGGGCCACAGATCGGCTGCATCACCTGCGCGCTGTGCGTCGATGCCTGCGACAAGGCGATGGCCTCGGTTGGCCGCGCGCGGGGCCTGATCGATTATTGCACGCTCATCGATGCGGAGCGCGAGATCAAGGGCGAGCCGGCGCGGCCGGTGGTCTCGGTCCTGCTGCGCCCGCGCCTGATCGCGTACTTCGCGGTGTGGGGCGGGATCGGCCTTGCTCTGCTGTTCATGCTGGGCGCGCGCGAGCGGCTGACGCTGTCGGTGGCGCGCGAGCGGAACCCGGAGTTCGTGCAGCTATCGGGCGGGGCGGTGCGCAATGCCTTCACACTGGCGCTGCGCAACATGGAAGACCGCCCGCGCACTTTGCGCATCGCCGCCGAGGGGCTTCCGGGCGCGGTATTCTATACCGACGACATGGCGCCCGGCGCGGCGCGGCCGACGCTCGATGTGGCGGTGCCGGCGGACAGCACGGCCAAGGTGCGGCTCTATGCCGTGGTGCCGGCAGCTTATGCGCACGAGCAGGACTTTGCACTGATCGCGGCGCCGCTGGACCACGAAGGCCGCAGCCCCCGCCGCGAGACGCACTTCGCCGCGCCTGAAACCGAACACGAAGATGAGGAACACGAGTGATGGCACAGCTATCGGCACGACCCTTCACCGGGCGGCATATGGCGCTGGTGATGATCGGCTTCTTCGGCGTGGTGATCGCGGTCAACGTGCTGCTCGCCAACCTTGCGGTTTCGACCTTCAGCGGCACGGTGGTGGAGAATTCCTACGTCGCGAGCCAAGGTTTCAACCGCTTGCTGGGCGCGGCGAAGGCGGACAAGGCGCTGGGCTGGAAGATGGCGCTGGGCCGGGCCGGGAGCGGCGCGGTACGCTTCACGCTGAGCGATGCGAGCGGGCGGCCGCTGACCGGTGCTGCGGTGCGGGCCGAGGCGGACCATCCGCTGGGCGCAAAGGCGCCGGTGATGATGGCCCCGCGCGAGGTGGCGCCGGGCATCTATGAAGCGGCGCTGCCGGCCGGGCGCTGGCATGTGGGCATCGAGGTGCGCCGTGGCGGCCATGTCTGGCATGCCGAGGATGACGCGCTGTGAACGCGGCAGCACGCCTTTCGCCGGATATGAGCCGCAGCGTGCTGGCAGTGCCGGGCATGCATTGCGCAGGCTGCATGGGCAAGGTGGAACGTGCACTTGGCGCGGTGCCGGGCGTCGTTTCGGCGCGCGCAAACCTGACCGCGCGCAGCATTGCCGTGGTGCATGCGCCTGGCGCTGAAATCCCGGATCTGGTGGCGGCATTGGCGGGGGCAGGCTTTGCCGCCGAGGTGCGCGAGGATGCGCAGGAGCCTGTCTCTGCCGTGCGCGCGCTGCTGGCCCCGCTGGCGGTGGCAGCGTTTGCCTGCATGAACGTGATGCTGCTGTCGGTCAGCGTCTGGTCGGGCGCGGATGGCACTACGCGCGATCTGTTTCACTGGCTTTCAGCGCTGATCGGCGTGCCCGCGATCCTCTATGCCGGGCAGCCGTTTTTCCGCTCTGCGTTCGGCGCACTCCGGCGCGGGCGCACCAATATGGACGTGCCGATTTCCATCGGGGTGACGCTGGCGACCGGGCTTTCCTGCTACGAGACGCTGACCGGCGGCAAGGAAGCCTGGTTCGATGGCACCTTGATGCTGCTGCTGTTTCTCCTCGCAGGCCGCGCGCTCGATGCGATGATGCGCGACCGCGCGCGGGCCGGCGTTGCAGCGCTGCTGCGTCAGGCAGCGAGCGGGGCGATGGTGATCGAGGCTGATGGCGCGCTGCGCTGGGCCGCTGCGGGTTCGCTCGCGCCCGGCATGATGATGCGCGTGGCGGCGGGTGAGCGGCTGGCGGCCGATGGGGACATTGCCGCCGGAACCAGCCGGTTCGACCGCTCGCTGCTGACCGGCGAAAGCGCGCCGGTGCCAGCGGGGCCCGGGCATCCGGTGCTGGCAGGGATGCTCAATCTGGATGGGCCGGTCGATGTGATCGTGACCGCAGCGGGCACAGGCACCGCGCTGGCCGAAATCGCGCAGGCGATGGAAGCGGCGGGGCAGGGGCGGAGCGCCTTCGTGCGCATCGCGGACCGCGCCTCGCGGCTCTATGCGCCTGCAGTTCACACGCTGGCGGCGCTGAGCTTTGCCGGGTGGCTGATCGCGGGCGCAGGGTTTCATCAGGCGCTGGTGGTGGGGATCGCGGTGCTGATCATCACGTGCCCTTGCGCGCTAGGCCTTGCGGTGCCGGTGGCGCAAGTCGTGGCGGCAGGCGCGCTGCTGCGGCATGGGATCATGGTCAAGGACGGCGCGGGGATCGAGCGGCTGGCGCGGGTGAACCGCGTGCTGCTCGACAAGACCGGATCGCTGACCATGGGGCGCCCGGTGCCCGATCCGGCGGTGCTGGATGCGATGTCTGCCGAAGAGGCGGCGGTCGCGCTCGCGCTGGCGAGCCACAGCCGCCATCCCTTGTCGCAGGCGTTGGCGCTGGCGCTGGGCGCGCGCGGGGTGCGGGCGGCGGTGATCGCGGACGTGCGCGAGCAGGCGGGGCGCGGGGTTTCTGCTTCATGGAACGGCCTTGCTGTTTCACTCGGACGGCCCGGCTCAGTAGCAGGGACGGCGGCGGCGCTGGCGATTGGCGCGGAGCCGGTCCGCGTCATCGGCTTTGCCGACCGGCTCCGGCCGGATGCGCGCCGGGCGCTGGCAGAACTGCGGGCGCTGGGCATCGAAGCCTCGATCCTTTCGGGCGATACGGCGGCGGCGGTGGCCCAGATGGCGCGTGCAACCGGACTGACCGGGCAGGCGGCGGCGCTTCCGGCAGACAAGCTTGATGCGATCCGGCGGCTGCAGGGCGCAGGACGCCGCGTGCTGATGGTGGGTGACGGGATCAATGATGGCCCGGCGCTTGCTGCTGCCGATGCCTCCATCGCACCGGGCAGCGCGAGCGATGTCGGGCGGCAGGCGGCAGACTTCGTGTTCACCGGCGATTCGCTCCTCGCCCTGCCGCGCAGCGTTCGCGCCAGCCGGCGCACGATGCGCGTGGTGCGCGAGAATTTCGCTGCCGCGATCCTCTACAACGCGCTCGCCGTGCCGCTGGCCATGGCGGGCCTGGTCACGCCGCTGCTTGCCGCGATTGCCATGGCGACATCATCGCTGATCGTGGTGGGCAATTCGCTGCGCCTTGCCAGCGCTACCAAATGAGGGCCGCGAAATGACCTCAATCCTCATCCTCATCCCCATCGCGCTTGGCATGGGGCTGCTGGGCCTTGCGGCGTTCTTCTGGGCGCTGCGCGGCGGGCAGTTCAGCGATCTGGACGGGGCGGCGGCGCGCATACTTATCGACGAGGATACGCCGCTGTGAACCGCAGCTTCGCCCTGCTCGGCGCGCTGGCGGTAGTGCAGCTGGCGATCCCCGTGCAGGCATTTCCCGCGCATCCGGTGATGGTCGCGCTGTGCAGCGGCGGCGCGCCGATTCCGCTGCCCATGAAAAATCACGATCCGGAAAAACAGTGTTGCAAGATTTGCCATAGCGCAATGCGCAGGCGCGGCGGGGCCGATACGTGCTGTTCGCAGGATGAGGGTGAGGCCGAGGAGTAGGTCGATGCAAGCAGAACAATTCGCTGACTGGACCTATTACCCCGAGCTTCTGGCCCGGCCGGTCCCGCGCTATACCAGCTATCCAACGGCGGCAGAGTTCGCTGAGGAAAGCTTCGAGGCGCGCCAGCGCGCGGCGCTGGAACGGCTGAGCGGACCGGTTTCGATCTACTTGCACATCCCCTATTGCGAGGAGATCTGCTGGTATTGCGGGTGCAATACGGGGGCTGCCAACAAGCGCCACCGGCTGACCGCTTATCTGGAGGCCTTGCACCGCGAAATCGCGCTGGTGGCGGAGATGCTGGACCCTTCGGTGCGGATCGAGCACATCGCCTTTGGCGGCGGCAGCCCCAATGCCGTGCCGCCCACCGAATTCGTGCGGCTGATCGATGCGCTGGTGCTCGCCTTCCGCTTTGTGCGCCCGGCGCTCTCGGTAGAGCTCGATCCGCGCACGTTGACGCGCGACTGGCTCACCGCGATCCGGGGTATCGGCGTCACCCGCGTGAGCCTTGGCGTGCAGACGCTGAACCCCGCTGTGCAGCAGGCAATCGGGCGGGTGCAGCCGATCGAGATGATCGAGCGCGCCGTAGACGGCTTGCGCGCGGCCAAAGTCGGTTCGATCAACTTCGATCTGATGTATGGCCTGCCACATCAGGACGATGCGGTGCTGGCGGAAACACTGGCGCAAAGCGCGGCGATGGGGCCGGAGCGGATCGCGCTGTTCGGCTATGCCCACGTGCCCCACCTCATCCCGCGTCAGCGCCGGATCGATGGATCGGACCTGCCCGATCAGCGCGGGCGCTTCCGCATGGCCGCACAGGGCGCGCGGCAGCTCATCGATGCGGGCTATCAGGCGGTGGGCTTTGATCACTTCGCGCTGCCGGGCGACAGTCTGGCCAAGGCGGCGCTTTCGGGCACGCTGCGGCGCAATTTTCAGGGGTTCACCAGCGATCCTTCGCCGGTGCTGATCGGCCTTGGCGCTTCGGCCATCAGCGAGATGCCGGGGCTGAAGGTGCAGAACGAAAAGAACCCCGGGCGCTACCGGATGCTGATTGGCGCAGACTGCCTTGCCGGCCGCAAGGGGCTGGAAACCACGGCAGAGGACGCGCGCCGCACCGCGTTGATCGAAGCGCTGCTGTGCAAGGGCGCGGCATGGATCGAGCCCGAATTGCAGAACACGGCGCGCGCCCGGCTAGAGCCGTTTGCAGCTGCCGGGCTGGTGACCTGGGAGCGCGGATGGCTGCGGCTGGAAGCGGGCGCGGTGCCATATGCGCGCGCGATCGCTTCGGTGTTCGATGCCTATCGCGGCGAGGAACGCAGCTTCAGTTCGGCGATCTGAGAGGGGGTGCCGTCCCGCGCCCGTACCACTCCTACTCCGCTCACCCTGAGCTTGTCGAAGGGTGTTGGCGCGACCGCCGTGCGTGATGCATCGAAAGGCTCAGCATGAGCGGGGTAGGGGCATGGACTCAGTCATTTCGCGCCGTGCAAGTCGAAGAATAGCTATGCACCCCGCCGATTGCAGGCTGCACGGCGCGGCCGTGCGCGGTAGGTCTGAAGGCGTTCCTCACCAGCCCAGCGAGTTCCCATGAAGCCCATCGAAACCATCATGCGAAACGCCCCGGTTATTCCGGTATTGGTGATCGAGGACGTGGCCCATGCGGTGCCTGTCGCGCGCGCGCTGGTCGCGGGCGGGCTTCGCGTGCTCGAAGTCACGCTGCGCACGCCTGCCGCGCTCGACGTGATCCGCGCGATGCGCACGGTTGAGGGCGCGATTGTCGGCGCGGGCACGGTGACCGATCCGCAGACGCTGAAAACCTCGATCGATGCCGGGGCGGAATTCATCGTTTCGCCCGGGCTGACCGAGCGACTGGGCGCCGCAGCGGTTTCCGCAGGCATTCCCTATCTGCCCGGCATTGCCAATGCGGGCGATATCATGCGCGGGCTTGATCTGGGGCTCACGCATTTCAAGTTCTTCCCTGCCGCTGCGTCTGGCGGTTTGCCCGCCCTTAAAGCGCTTGCTGCGCCGTTTCATCAGTGCCAGTTTTGCCCGACGGGAGGGATCACGCTGGAAAGCGCGCCGGAATGGCTGGGCTTTGGGCCTGTGCTGTGCGTCGGCGGCTCCTGGGTGGTGGGTAAGGGCGCTCCCGATGCGCTTGCAATCGAGGCGGCAGCGCGCGCGGCAGCGGCTCTGGCGCGGGGATGACGCGCAAGACGGGGAAGGCCACGCCCATGGATACGGTCAATTCGCTGAGGGACCGGTTGCAGCAACTGCACACGCGGACCGCCGAAACCCCGCTGTTCAACCCCGTCTTCCAACTAAGCCACGATCTTTCGCGCAAGCTGGAAAGCGGCGCCATGGACCTTGCTGCAATCGAAGCGCTGGTCGCTGCGCTGGAATGCGAAGGCCTGCAGGCGCGCGCATCGCGGCTGCGCGCGCTTGTCGCACCAACCGATCCGGCGGAGAACGTGGCGCGTGTGGCGGCGCTGCTCAATGAAGAAGATGGGTTTGCCGAGTTCCGCCGCCGGTGGGAGCGCCCGCTGCTCCACGCGGTGTTCACCGCGCACCCCACATTCCTGTTGAGCCCCGCCGAATCCGATGCGGTGGCTGAGGCCGCGCTGGCCGACGATCCGATGGCGGCGACCGTGTGCCAGGTGCCCGGCGCAGGGCCGAAGGTGACGCTGGACTACGAGCACCTCGAGGCGCTTGCCGCCATAGAGCGCGCAGGCGCGGCGCGCGACCGGATCAATGCTGCGCTGCTGGCCCATGCGCGGGCGCGCTGGCCGGGCCGCTGGCTCGATTTCAAGCCGCTGCCGTTCCGCTTCGCCAGCTGGGTCGGCTATGACATGGACGGGCGGACCGATATCTCGTGGTCCACCTCGATTGCTTTCCGGCTTCAGGAAAAGGCGCGGCGGCTGGAAAGCTATGCCGCCCAGCTTGCGGCGGTGGCGCCGGATCATGCGCTGCTGGCCACCTTGCGCGGCGCGGCGGCGCATGCGGCCGGGATGGCCGCGCACTTCGCCGGGCTCGGCGCTGAGCCCGAGGTGCTGGCAGCGGCGGCCAACGCGCTCACGGCGGAGCATCCCGACAAGCTGCTGTCGCTTGGCCCCGTGATCACGGCGCTTGAGGCCGAGGCTAAGGCAGCCGAGGGCGATGCGGCCATCGCGCTCGCGGTGCTGGCCGGCGCGATGCGCGCGGACGGGCTCGGCATGGGCTGGATCCACTTCCGGGTGAATGCCTCGCAGCTTCTGAACGCGCTGCGGCGGCGGATCGATCCTGAAGGTACGCTCGATCTCGCCAGCAAGAGCGCGCTTTCCAAGCTGCGCGAGCTCCTGGCCGAGGTCTCGCCGCTCCGCGCCAATTTCGCCGCGCTGGCCATCGAGACCTCGACCGCGATGCGCCAGTTCCTCGTGATGGCGCAGATCCTTCATCACATCGATGCCGATGCGCCGATCCGCATGCTGATTGCCGAATGCGAGCAGCCGCAGACGGTGCTGGCCGCGCTCTATTTCGCGCGGTTGCTGGGGATCGAAGGCAAAGTCGATGTTTCGCCGCTGTTCGAAACCGAAGCCGCGCTGGAGCATGGCGGGCGGTTTATTGAAGCGCTGCTGGCGGAGGAATCCTATCGCCAATACGTGCGCCAGCGCGGGCGGCTGGCGATCCAGACCGGCTTTTCCGATGCCGGGCGCTTCATGGGGCAAATCCCGGCGGCACTGGCCATCGAACGTCTGCAGGGGCGGCTTGCGGCGGCAATGAAGGCGGCGGGGCTGACCGATGTGGCGGCGCTGGTGTTCAACACCCACGGCGAGAGCATGGGTCGCGGCGCGCATCCTTCGGGCTTTGCCGACCGGCTGACTTGGCCGCTGAGCCGCTGGGCACGCGGGCGCTTTGCCCGGGCGGATATTTCGCTGGAGCCCGAGGCAAGCTTTCAGGGCGGGGACGGCTATCTCTTTTTCCGCAGCGATGAACTGGCGCTCGCGACGCTCACGCGGATCATCGAGGTGGAAGATGGGCTGCGGGGGGAGGCGGAACCCGATCCGTTTTACGACCGCACCGACCTCTCCCTCGATTTCTACCGCGCGATCCGCCGCGTGCAGCGCGAGCAGCTGGAAAGCGTGACGTATGCCCGCGCTGTTACGGCGTTCGGGCTCGGGATGCTCAAGACCACGGGCAGCCGGGTTTCGCGGCGGCAATCGGATATCGCCAGCGACCGCACGATGAGCCTGAGGCAAATCCGCGCGATCCCGCACAACGCGATCCTGCAGCAAATCGGCTATCCGGTGAACGTGATTGCAGGCGCCGGCATTGCGGCGGGGGAGGAGGCCGAGGCGGTGGCCGAACTGCTTGGCCATTCGGTGCGCGGGCGCCAACTGGTGCGGCTGCTGCGCGCGGCCAATGGGCTTGCTTCGATCAAGACGGTGGCGTGCTTTGGGGAGCTGTTCAATTCGGCCTATTGGGCGAGCCGGCCCTACCGCGGCACCGAAACCGCGCTGGAGAATGCCTGCATTGCGCTGGCGGAATACCTGACCAAGGACGACCGCGCGGGTGTGTTTCGCCGCCTTGCCTCACGGCTTCGGGTGGACTGGATGAAGCTGCATCGGCTGCTGGCGATGATTCCCGGCGACCAGGCGCGCAGCAGCGCGATGGATGACCAGCGCCGCACCATCGCGCTGCTGCAAGCGCTGCGGCTTGCGCTCTTGATGCACATGTTCCTGCGCGCGGTGCAGGTGCCGCCGTTCTCGCGCTCCAACGATGTGAGCCGTGAGGATGTGCTGGAGATGGTCCTCTCGCTGCGGGTGGACGAAGCGCTGGCACAGCTGCGGCGCGCCTACCCTGTGGTCGAGCCTGAAATCGAGGACTTCCCGGTGAACGAGCCCACCGACTACCCGGACAACCGCGGCGAAGGCTACGGCGTGATCCGCACGCGGTTTATCGATCCGATTGAGCGGGCCCATGCGCTGAACCTTAGGATTTCAGCTGCGATTGCGAACCACTTCGGGGCGCATGGGTGAGGGGCCGACCCTCGCTTGCCCCGCATAGGTCCGCGCCTTAGCCGCCGCCGAGCCGCAGCAGCGCGGCCATGCCCCAGACGGTGCCGACGATCAGCAGCACGCCTGCCAGATCGAGCATGAACCCCGCGCGCAGCACGCGCGGCATGGCGATGTGGCCGGTGCCCCACGCCAGTGCATTGGCGCCGGTGCCGGCGGGCAGCATGAAACCCCAGCTGGCCGCGAGCGCGGCGGGGAGGGCGAGCAGGATCGGATCGGCGCCGAGCGCCCCGCACAGCGCGGCGACGACGGGCATGATCCCGCTGGCGGCCGCGATATTGCTGGCAAATTCGGTGACGATCACCACGAAGCCCACCAGCACGAGCGCGACGAGAGGAAGCGGGACATGGCGCAGCGGCAGCATCGCGGTGGCGAGCCAATCGCTGAGGCCTGACGCGTCCATGCCCATGGCGAGGCTGAGGCCGCCGCCGAACATCAGGACGACATCCCAAGGCATGCGGTTTGCCTCTTTCCAGGTCAGCATCGCGCGGCCCGTGCCATCGGGCAGGATGAAGAGGACGAGCCCGGCGATGGCGGCGATGGTGCCGTCGGTCAGCCCGCCTTTGGGAAACAGGCTTTCGGTGATCGGCAGCGTGACCCAGGCGAGCACGGTGAGGAGGAACAGCGGGACGAGGCGGCGTTCAGGCATGGTCCAGCGCACCGAATGCGCGATGGCACCCCGCGCCGCGGCGGGATCGAAGCTATCCGGGCCGATGCGGTGGACGCGCGCGATGATCAGGGCGGCAAGCGGCACGCCGATGATGACGATGGGCAGGCCGAAGGCGGACCATTCGAGGAAGCTGATCTTGAGCCCGAGCGTGCGATCGAGCAGGCCGGCGGCAATGGCATTGGTGGGGGTGCCGACGATGGTGCCATAGCCGCCAAGCGTGGCGGCAAACGCGACGCCCATGGGAAGCGCCCCGGCCATGCCGTCCGTCTCTCCCGGCTTTACTCCGCCGGAGGTGAGGATGGCGAGCGCCATGGGCATCATGATGAGCGCGGTCGAAGTGTTCGAGATGAACATCGAGATCGAGGCCGTCGCAGTCATGACGGCGAGCAGCAGGCGCACCGGGCTGTTGCCGGCATGGGCGAGCATGGCCAGCGCAAGACGGCGGTGCAGGCCGGTCCGCTCAATGGCGAGCGCGAGGAACGCACCGCCGACGAAGAGGAACATGATCGGCGAGTAATAGGCCGAGGCGGTCTTGTTCGCATCGGCAACGCCGGTGAGCGGCAGGACGATGAAGGGCAGGAGCGCGGTGGCTGAAAGCGGCATCGCCTCTGTCATCCACCACACCGCCATCCACCAGACGAGCCCTGCGGTGTGCCATGCGGTGGGCGGCATCCCGGTGGGCGCGGCGATGAGCAGCGTGGCGAGAAGGCCGAGCGGGCCGGCGATAAGGGCGATTTGCCGGGCGTTCATGCGCCCGGCCGAACTGCGCTGCGGCAGGCCCGTGTCCCAAATCGGGATGAGGTTGACACGGTTGACACGGCCCTGAGGAATAATCCGGATCGATCAATATTGCGGTTTTGATCGGTTCTCTCGATCATAAACCAGCCCACGCTCTCGATCACGAATGCCCGCCCTTTCGCCATGCGCAAGGCAACCCCCGCCCCGCCGCTTACTGCCATAGGCGATGAGTGGCGGGGTAGGAAAACGGTTTTGCAAAGGGTTTTGCAATGCCGCCGCCGCGTGCCTGCTCCTTGGAGGGGCATGGCGGCGGGGCTGGCGCCTTACTTGGGCGAGAGGACCATCAGCATCTGGCGGCCTTCCATGCGGGGGAAGGCTTCGACCTTGGCGATTTCGGCGACGTCGTCCTGCACCTTGCGCAGGAGGTTCATGCCGATCTGCTGGTGCGAAAGCTCACGGCCGCGGAAGCGGAGTGTGATCTTGACCTTGTCACCTTCTTCGATGAACTTCACGACATTGCGCATCTTGGTGTCGTAATCGTGGTCATCGATGTTCGGACGCATCTTGATCTCCTTGATCTCCTGCGTCTTCTGGCTCTTGCGGGCGAGGTTGGCCTTTTTCTGCGCTTCGTAGCGGAATTTGCCGACATCGAGGAATTTGCATACCGGCGGATCAGCGTTGGGCGAGACTTCAACCAGATCGAGGCCGACTTCGGCCGCCTGATCGATCGCTTCGCGGGTGTACATGACACCGATATTTTCACCGTTCTCATCGATCACGCGCACTTTGGGCACGGAGATGAGCTGGTTGTAACGGGGGCCGGTTTTCACTGGGGGCGCCATCATGCGCCGGGGTGGGGGGGCTATAGTGCTTGCTCCTGATGTTTCAAAAATGGGGATGTCCGCATTGTAGCGGCATATCCCCGCGCGCTCTTAACACAATGCGGCCGCAGATAAAGCGGGAAGGTTGGTTTGAGGTTAAGCGGAATGCCCATCTCCCAACCCTTTCCCCTGAAGAGCAGAGGGCTTTGAATGACGCCAGAGGGGAAAGCGGGCGAGCTTGCCGGCGCCAGAGCCGGCTACCGCGACCAGCGCATCGATGGCGCGGGCGGGCTGGAGCGCGCCGAGGATGGCAGGATCGGCGGCGTTCATCCCGCCAGTCAGCGCGCCGAATGCGGGCAGGATCAGGCGGTGTTCGCTGGCGACGGCGCAGGGCCGCGCGACGCGGCGGCCGCGCGCGGTAACGCTGAGCTTTGGGTGGAAGTGGCCCGAAAGCTCGGGCGCGGTCTCTCCGGGGCGGGCCTCGTGGCGCAGCATGATGCCGCGCACTTCGAGTTCGGCGACACCCTGAGCCTCGACGCTCTTGTCCTTGGTATCGTGATTTCCGGTGATCCAGACCCATTCGGTGGAGCGCATCAGCGCATCGAGCATTCCGGCGGCGTGGGGTTCGAGCCGGGCGGGGCCGTGGCTATCGTGGAAATTGTCCCCCAGGCAGAGCACGCGGCGCGCACCTGTCTCGCGGATCGCGGTGGCGATTCGCGACAGGGTCTCCCGGCTGTCGTATGGCGGGAGCATCTGGCCGCGCTGCGCGAAGAAGCTGGCCTTTTCGAGGTGGAGATCTGCCACCAGCAGCGCGCGTTCTTCGGCCCAATAGAGCGCGCGGCTGGGGGCCAGCGCAAACTCCTGCCCGGCAAAGGGAAATGGGGCGAACGAAACGTGAACCATGCACAGGCCTTGCCGGATCGCGTTTGGCTTGGCAAGACTTGAGCCATGAGCACTGCACCAACCGCTGAACTGGCTTCCGACTGGAGCCCCCACACCGCCCAAGCCCGCACATGGTTCGAAAGCCTGCGAGACAGGATCTGCGCCGAGTTCGAGGCGATCGAGCGTGAGGCGGGGAGCAACGCGAGCTTCACCTACACGCCGTGGAACCGCGAGCATGACGGCGAGCCTGTCGCCGACGGCGGCGGCGGTGTGCAGGGCCTGATGAAGGGCAAGGTGTTCGAGAAGGTCGGTGTCAACGTTTCGACCGTGGGCGGCGCGTTCAGCCCGGAATTCGCCAAGACGATGAACGGCGCGGACCCTGAAAACCCCGGCTTTACCGCGACCGGCATCAGCCTTGTGGCGCATATGGCGAACCCGCACGTGCCCGCCGTGCACATGAACACGCGCTTCCTTACCACGCGCAAGGCGTGGTTTGGCGGCGGCGGCGATCTCAATCCGCCGATCCCCTATGACGAAGATACGGCCGACTTTCACGCGAGCTACAAGGCGGCGTGCGACAAGCATGACCCGGCCTACTACCCCAAGTTCAAGGCCTGGGCGGACGACTACTTCTATATCCCCCACCGCAAGGTGCACCGGGGCGTGGGCGGCATTTTCTATGACCACCTCGAATGCCCCGACGATGCCGGGTTCGAGGCGAACTTTGCGCTGACCCGCGATGTGGGCGAGGCGTTTCTCAACGTTTATCCCGCGCTGGTTCGGCGGCGGATGAACATGGACTGGACGCAGGAGGACAAGCTCCAGCAGCTGACATGGCGCGGGCGCTATGCCGAGTTCAACTTGGTCTATGACCGGGGCACGTTGTTTGGCCTCAAGACCGGGGGCAACATCGATGCGATCCTGATGAGCCTGCCGCCAGAGGCGAACTGGGTTTAAGCCAACTGCGTTTTCTGGGGCGCCCAGGTGCTCCAGACCAGCCAGAAAAGCACCGCTGCCGGCAGCGGCATGAGGTTGAGCCCCAGCGGCAACGCAGCGGCGCGGGTGGCGAGGGGGGCGAGCCAGACAGCCACGAGCAGCGATTTCTCCCACGGCCGCCAGCCCTCCCGGCGGCCCATGCCGGCAAGGAAGGCGATCGGCATGATGAGGAACGGCAGATCATAGCTGAACAGGTAGGGCGAGGCGAGCGCGGTGGCGGCGAGGAGCATCGCGCCGGCGGCTTCGACTGACGGGGCGCGGCGCCAGTAGAGGCAGGCGAGCGCGCCGGTGATCACGGTGATGACCGCTTGGCCATATATCGCGGCGGTGGGGCCGAACAGGACGCGCAAGGCCGCATAGGGCGTGCACATGCGCAGGAAGAATTCGCCGCTGGTTTGCGCCATGAGGGTCTGGCTGACAGCGAAGCTTTGCGGATAAGCGCGCCAGGTATCGAGGCCGAAGACGAGCAGCGAGGCAAGGCATAGCGCAGCGGCCGAAGCGGCGGCGGCGGTCATGGCGGTCCATTTGCGCCCGGCGGCGAGCCAGAAGGGCACCAGCAGCGCAAGGTGCGGTTTGATCACGAGGAGGCCGAACAGCGCGCCGGACAGCGCTTGGCTGCGGCGCAAGCTGAGCACGGCGGCAATCAGGATCGCGCCGGTGATAAAGCCGTTCTGCGCGTGGCTGGCGGCGAGATAGGCGGCGGGGAAGGCGAGGACGATCAGCGCTCCGGCGGCTCCCGCATCAGGCAGCGCGCGGCGGGCGACGAGGAACCAGACCGCCCAGCCTGCGAGCGCCCACACGATCCATGCGGCAGCATAGGGCATGAGGCCCAAGGGCGCGGCGAGGAACAGGTAGGGCGGCGGATTGACATACGCGACCATCTGCCCGGTGCCGGCGGCCATCTGCGCGGCGTGCTGGGCCACGAGATCGTAGACGCGCGCGGCCGGACCGGCCTGCAGCAGGCGGCCCGCGCCCCAGAACGCGAGAAAATCGCTGCCGACAGTGCCGGTCGCCTCACGATAGACCTTCACCATCATCGGCAGGTAGGCGACGAGCACCATCGCGGCATAGACGCGCACACGCCCCGCATCGAGCCATACCCCCGAACGCAGGGCCTCCATCAGCTGAGCACGTCGGTCTACCGTCAATCCTGCCTCCCGTTTCACGGCCTTTCGTGGCGCGGCGGCCCCGTCATGGCAACAGGGGCGTGAAAGTTTTGCTTATCAGGGGGATTTTCCCTTGTCGGTTTGCGCCTGCAAGGGCCATCTATGGGGGCAATGCTCCGCCAGTACGAACTTGTCGAACGCGTGCTAGCCTATGATCCGGATGCGGACGAGGCGATGCTGAACCGCGCCTATGTCTATACCGTGCAGAAACACGGCACGCAGAAGCGCGCCTCGGGTGATCCCTACTTCTCGCACCCGGTCGAAGTGGCGGGCCTGATGACCGAGCTCAAGCTCGATCAGGAAACGATCATCACCGCGCTGCTCCACGATACGGTGGAGGATACCCTCGCCACGGTGGAGGAAGTGGAGCGCCTGTTCGGGCCTGAAGTGGCGCGGCTGGTCGATGGGGTGACCAAGCTCTCCAAGATCGAGACGATGAGCGATACGGAGCGCGCGGCGGAGAACCTGCGCAAGTTCCTGCTGGCGATGTCCGAAGATTTGCGCGTGCTGCTGGTGAAGCTGGCGGACCGGCTGCACAACATGCGCACGCTCCACTACATCAAGAGCGAGGACAAGCGCCGCCGCATCGCGCGTGAGACGATGGAGATCTACGCCCCGCTGGCCGAGCGGGTGGGCATGTACGAATACATGCGCGAGATGCAGCTCCTCGCCTTCGAGCAGTTGGAGCCCGAAGCCTATGCCACGATTACCGGGCGGCTTTCAGCGATCCGCAGCGAGGAAGGCGCGCAAGTCGATTCCATCGCGCTGGCGATCAAGCAGACGCTGGCGGAGGCAGGGCTGAAGGTGGAAGTTTCAGGCCGCGAGAAGCATCCGTTCTCGATCTGGCGCAAGATGGCCGAGCGCCACGTGAGCTTCGAGCAGATCACCGACATCATGGCGTTTCGCGTGCTGACCGATAGCGCGGAGGACTGCTATACCTCGCTCGGGCTGCTGCACCGGACCTGGCAGATGATTCCGGGGCGGTTCAAGGACTACATCTCGACGCCCAAGATGAACGGCTACAAGGGCCTGCACACTTCGCTGATCTACAACAACGCGATGCGCGTGGAAGTGCAGATCAAAACGCACGAGATGCACCGGATCAACGAGTTCGGCCTTGCCGCGCACTGGGCCTACAAGCAGGGCGCGCTGCCCGATGGGCAAGTGGGCTGGGTGCGCGATCTGGTCGAGATTCTGGAAGCGAGCCACGATCCGGACGAGCTGCTCGAAAACACCAAGATGGCGATCTATCAGGACCGCATCTTTGCCTTCACGCCCAAGGGCGCGCTCTATCAGTTGCCCAAGGGCGCGACCCCGATCGACTTTGCCTTTGCCGTGCACACCAATCTGGGCGCGCAGGCGGTGGGCGCCAAGATCAACGGGCGCCACGTGCCGCTGCGCACGCAGCTGACCAATGGCGACGTGGTGGAGATCATCAAGAGCCGCACCAGCGAGCCCCAGCTTTCGTGGCTGGCGTTTGTGGTGACGGGCAAGGCGCGCGCCGCGATCCGCCGCGCGGTGCGCCAGAAGGAGCGCGCCGAGATCGCCGAGATCGGCCGCAAGCTCTATGATGAGATCGCCGAGCGGCTACCGAGCAAGATCGGCAAGAAAGCCCTGACTGACGCGATCAAGCGGCTCAAGGTGGGCAACGAGGAAGAGCTGATGTTCGCCATCGGCAGCGCCAAGATCGAAGACCGGCAAGTGATGGAAGCGCTGGTGCCGGGCAGCGCGGCGAACCTGCCCGCAAGCGAGGGGTGGCCCAGCCAGCAGCGCGCCATCGCGGTGCGCGGCCTGACGCCGGGCATGGCCTTCAAGCTGGCCGATTGCTGCCATCCGGTGCCGGGGGACCGCATCGTGGGGCTGAGGCGCATGGGGCAGGGGGTGACGGTCCACGCCATCGACTGCATGAGCCTTGCGAGCGGGATCGATGCCGACTGGATCGACCTTTCATGGGATGCGCGCACCGATGGGGCGGTTGGGCGGATCAGGGCCGAGCTTTACAACCGGCCGGGCACGCTGGCGGAAATGGCGGGCGTTTTTGCCAAGAACCACGCCAACGTGGTCAATCTGGAAATGACCCAGCGCGAGAATCCGTTCCATACCTATGAGGTGGACCTTGAAGTGCGCGATCTGGCGCATCTGACGCGGATCGTGAGCGCGCTGCGCGCCAGCGATGCGGTGGCGCAGGCGGACCGGATTTGAGGTTCGGGCTTTCCCTGGCCGGTGCCTTGGCCTTGTCAGGGGCTGCGGCACAGGCGGGCGACCATGCTCCGGATGCCGAGACCCGGGCGTGGTGGGCGCTGACGGAGGAGCTTTCCTCCGATGTGATGGAGGGGCGCGATACCGGCTCTGCGGGGTATGACCGGGCGGCGGCGGTGGTCGCGAAGCGCTTTGCCGATGCCGGGCTGAAGCCTGCGGGGACGGATGGCGAGTGGTTCCAGACGATCCCGTTCGAGGATTTGCGGCTGGATGAGGCGGCATCGCGGCTTTCGATTGGCGGCAAGAGGTTGCGCTTCAACCGGGAGGTGCAACTCGCGCCTTCCGCGCTGACGCCCAAGGCGCTTTCGGCCCCTGCGACATTCCGCGGCTATTGCGGACCGGAGGAAATCGGCGGCGTGCAGGGCCAGCTGGTGGTCTGCTATGGCCGCCCGGCACCGGCGCGGCTGAAAGGGTTCGACCGGGCGCAGGCGCTGCAGGATGCGGGCGCGGCGGGGATGCTGCTGATGGCGGCGCCGGGCCTGCCGGGCGAGCCGATCCGCTGGCCTTTTGCTTATTCGCGCAGCGTTACCCCGCTGGAGGATGTGGTGAAGGCCAAGGCAGGGGCGCCCTTCCTGCAGGGCGTGCTCAATCCCGATGTGCTGGCGCGGCTGACGAAGCAGGCGGCGCAAATCCTGAAGGCGGGCGCGGTGGGGACGGACTTGCCGCGCGTGGAACTTGGGCCGGCAGGGGCCGCGCTGACGGTGACACGGCGCCTCACGCGCTCGGCCAATGTGCTGGGCCTGCTGCCGGGGACCGATCCGGCGCTGGCAGATCAGGCCATTGTCATTGCCGCGCACCTTGATGGCTATGGCCGGGGCGAGCCGGTGGACGGCGATGGGCTTTACAACGGCACGCTGGATGATGCGGCCTATGTCGCGCTGCTGGAGCAATTTGCCGAGATGCGGGCAGGCAAGGGGCTGAAACGACCGGTGCTGTTTGCGGTCTTCACCGGCGAAGAGAAAGGGCTGTGGGGTTCGCGCTGGTTTGTGGACCACCCGACCCTGCCGCTGGCCAGCCTTGCCGCGGTGATCAACCTCGATCAGGTCCGGCCGCTTTATCCGCTCAAGCTCATGACGGTGCATGGCCTAAAGGAAAGCACGCTCGGCGATTTGGTGCGGCAGGTGGCTGAGGCGCGCGGGATTGCCGTGCAGGAAGACCCGGAGCCGGAGCGCAACCTTCTGCGCCGTTCGGACAACTGGCCGCTGATGGAAGCGGGTGTGCCGGGGGCGAGCTTTGTTTTCGCGACCTATGACGAGGCATCGCGCGCGCGGTATCGGGACTGGTACGAGCGGCGCTATCACCACCCGGCGGACGATCTTTCGACGCCGGTCGATTGGCAGGCGGCGGGGGATTTCAACCGCTTCTTCACCGCGCTGACCGAAGCGGCGGCAGATGCGCCCGGGCGGATGGCGTGGGCCGCAGGCGGCAGACCGGGGGCGCGCTAGGCACACCCCCGGCAAGCTTGATCAGTAGAAGATATCGTAGATCACATCGACCACTTCGCCCGAGTAGAGATCCACGAGCAGCGCATCATCGTAATAGCGCACCCAGCGATAGGGGCCGTCCGCGGGCGGGAGTCGATAGGCCCAGGGATCGGCAATCCAGTAACGCTGGCTGTAGAACGGCGCGCCGATGACTGCACCGATGCCGAAGCGGCTGTAGCTGTAATCCTGCCAGGGCGCGTAATAGAGGCCGAGGCTGAACGTGCTGCGATGCGAATTGCGCCAGCCGGACCAGTTGTAGCGGTTGTCACGCCGCCAGCCGTTGCGGTCCCAGCCGCGTCCGCCGTTGTTATAGCCCCAGCGATTGCTGCCCCAATTGTTGTTGTTGCCGCGCCAGCCGTTGTTGCCGCGCCAGCGGTCGTCACGGTTGTTGGAGCGGTTGTCGGCGCGGTTGTCGTTCGGGCTCCAGCGGTCGTCGTGGCCGAGGTAGGGGGCGACACGGTCGCGCCCGCGGTCCCCACGATTTTCTGCGCGGTTGCCCTGCCAGGTGTTGTTGCGGTTGTTCTGCCAGTCGCGGCCATCGCGGCGGTCGCCTTGCTCGGCAGGGCGGCCGCGATTGGGATCGACATAAGTCTGGTTGCGGGTGCCCCATGCCGGGTCGCCGGCCTGCGGAGGCTGGTTCACCTGTCCGCGATTGTTCTGCCATGCCGGACGGCCGAACGTGGACTGGCCCGAGGGGTTCACGCCATTGCCGCGATCACCGCGTTCCCGGTCTCCGTCTTCACGGTTCCCGGCACCGTTCTGCCATGCCGGACGGCCCTGCCAGCCGGACGGCGCGTTTGCGACGGGTGCGCGGCCCTGCCAGCCGGAGGGAGCGTTCATCACGGGCGGGCGGCTTTGCGGGACGGACGGGGCGCTCATCACGGGGGCACGGCTCTGCCAGCCGCCGGAAGGGGCGTTCATCACCGGGGCGCGGGGGGCCTGAACCTGAGCCTGAACCGGCGGGGGGGCTGGGCGCTCCATGCGCTCCATCCGTCCGGCACCGCGCTCACCGCGATCGACGCGTTCCTGCGCGCTGGCCGTGGCAGGTATCAGCGCCGCCGTGCCCAAGAGGAGGGCAAGAAGGGCGGATGCGCTGTTCTTCAAAACGGACTTGGTCGCCATGGTCCCGGCTCCGGTTACATGGGGCACCGACTCGCTCGGGGCCTCCCATGTATCCGGACTACAGCACGCGGGCTGTCTTGCGGCTGAACCGTGTCGGCGGCTTCCGTTCATGTTGAAGTCCTTCAACATGAACGGATCAAGCCGTCAGCGTGTCAGCTTCTTGTAGGCGAGGCGCGTCGGGCGGTCTGCGGCATCACCCAGACGGCGACGCTTGTCTTCCTCGTAAGCCTCGAAGTTGCCTTCGAACCATTCGACGTGGCTGTTGCCCTCGAACGCGAGGATGTGGGTGGCGAGGCGATCGAGGAAGAAGCGGTCGTGGCTGATGACCACGGCGCAGCCCGCGAAGTTCTCGATGGCTTCTTCGAGCGCGCGCAGGGTTTCGACGTCGAGGTCGTTGGTCGGTTCGTCGAGCAGGAGCACGTTGCCTCCTTGCTTGAGCATCTTGGCGATGTGCACGCGGTTGCGTTCACCGCCCGAGAGCTTACCGACGTTCTTCTGCTGATCCTGGCCCTTGAAGTTGAACGCGCCGACATAAGCGCGCGTGCTCATGTCCTGCTTGTTGACCTTCATGTAATCGAGCCCGTCGGAGATTTCCTCCCAGACGTTCTTCTTGGGATCGAGGTGATCGCGGCTCTGGTCGACATAGCCGAGACGGACTGTCTGGCCGATCTCGATCGTGCCGCTGTCGGGCTGTTCCTGGCCCGTGATCAGCTTGAACAAGGTGGACTTGCCCGCGCCGTTGGGCCCGATGATCCCGACAATGCCGCCCGGCGGCAGCAGGAACGAAAGGTCTTCGAACAGGAGCTTGTCGCCAAAGGCCTTGGAGATACCCTTGGCCTCGATCACCTTGCCGCCGAGGCGCTCTGGCACCTGGATGACGATCTGGGCCTTGTTGATCACGCGGCTTTCAGTCGATTCCACGAGCTGATCGAAGGCCTTGATGCGCGCCTTGCTCTTGGTCTGGCGGCCCTTGGTGCCGGCGCGAATCCAGTCGAGCTCGTCCTTGATCGCCTTCTGCTTGGATGTGTCCTCGCGCTCTTCCTGCTCAAGCCGCTTGGCCTTGGCTTCAAGGTAGGTCGAGTAATTGCCCTCGTAAGGGAAGTATTTCCCGCGATCGAGTTCGAGGATCCAGCCGACGACATTATCGAGGAAATAGCGGTCGTGGGTGATCATCAGCACCGCGCCGGCATATTCCTTGAGGTGGTTTTCCAGCCAGTTGACGCTTTCGGCATCGAGGTGGTTGGTCGGTTCGTCCAGCAGCAGGATCGACGGCTTCTGGATCAGCAGGCGGGTGAGCGCGATGCGGCGCTTTTCACCGCCCGAGAGGTTGTCCACCGGCCAATCGCCCGGCGGGCAGCGCAGCGCTTCCATCGCGATTTCGAGCTGGTTGTCGAGCGTCCAGCCATCGACCGCGTCAATCTTGTCCTGCAGCTCGGCCATTTCTGCGCCGAGCGCATCGAAATCGGCGTCTTCCTCGCCCATCTCCATGCCGATCTGGTTGAAGCGGTCGACCATGTCGGCAATCGCGCGCGCGCCGTCCTTGACGTTTTCCAGCACGGTCTTGGTGTTATCGAGCTGGGGTTCCTGCTCGAGATAGCCGACGGTGATGTGCTCGCCCGGCCAGGCCTCACCCGTATAGTCCTTGTCGATCCCGGCCATGATCTTGATCAGCGTGGACTTGCCCGCGCCGTTGGGGCCGACGATGCCGATCTTCGAGCCCTGATAGAACTGCAGGCTGATGTTGCTGAGCACCGGCTTGGGCGCGCCGGGGAAGGTCTTGGTCATGTTCTTCATGACGTAGGCGTACTGGGCGGCCATCGGAGGTCCTTGCGTATTCTGAAGCGGAGTTGCCGCGCGCTCTACAGGTGCGCGCGCGGGCGGGCAAGCGGGTGGAGTGGCGCAGGTCGATCCCGGCGCGCACTTCTGTTACGGCAGGGGCAGCTTGCGCGCCGGGCTGCGCTTTGAAGGAGCTGTTTGATGAAGGGTTTCGCTCGCAATCTGGCACTGGCGGTGCTGGCCATTCCCGCCACGGCCATGGCGGCGCCCGCCCCTGCCGAGGGCGATGTGGCATGGGACTTCGTCGCGGGACTGACCAGCGAGGTTGGCCAGCGGCTGGCGGGTAGTGAAGCCGAGGCGCGCGGGCGCCAGTGGGCGGCGGAAAGATTGAAGGCGCTGGGTTTTAGCAATGTCGCCATCGAGCTGGCGGTGACGCGGGCCTATGTGCGCGGGCTGGACGCGGCGCGGCTGACCCTGCCCGTGCCGCAGAAGCTGGCGGTAACAGCGCTGGGCTTCAGCGGCACGACGCCGGATGCGGGGCTGGAAGGCGATGTGGTCTATTTCGCTTCGCTCGATGCGCTGAAGGCGGTGCCGGCGGGATCGCTGACCGGCAAGATCGTGTTCCTCGATCATGCGATGAAGGCGGCGCAGGACGGCAGCGGCTATGGGCCCTACGGACAGGCGCGGCGTGCGGGGCCGGCGGTCGCCTCGACCAAGGGAGCCGCGGCCATCGTGATCCGCTCGATCGGAACGGACAGCCACCGCAATCCGCATACCGGCGTGACCAATTTTCCGGCGGGCGTGACGCCGATCCCGGCGGCGGCGATGTCGAACCCCGATGCCGACATGTTGGTGCGGCTGATCGGCAAGGGCAAGGCGCTGCGGATGGCGCTGACCTTGACCGGGCGGACGGCAGAGAGCCTGCCCACGGGCAACGTGATCGGCGAACTGCCCGGGCGCGATCCGGCGCTTCCGCCAATCCTCGTCGGCTGCCATCTCGACAGCTGGGATCTGGGCACCGGCGCGGTGGATGACGGCGCGGGCTGCGCGATCGTGACAGCGGCGGCGCTCAAGGCGCGAGGGGCCGGGCAGACCTTGCGCACGATCCGCGTGCTGATGGCGGGCGCGGAGGAAATCGGCGCTGCGGGCGGCGCGGCTTATGCCAAGGCGCATCCCGAGCATCACGCGCTGGCCATGGAAAGCGATTCGGGCGCGGACCGGGTGTGGCGCGCCGAGATGAAGTTTGCAGCTGCCAATGCCGCACTGGCCGACCGGGTGGCAGCGGCGCTGGCGCCGCTGGGCATCCCGCGCGGCCAAGGCGAAGTTGAGGGTGGGGCCGATGTCGGCCCGGTGATCGCGGCGCAGAAGCTGGCGGTGATCGACCTAAGCCAAGACATGACGCACTATTTCGACCTGCACCACACGCCCGACGACACGCTCGACAAGATCGACCGCGCGGCGCTTGCGCAGAATGTGGAGGCCTGGGCGGCGGTGCTGGGCGTGGTGGCGAATGCGCCGGAGGAAATCGCGCCGGCGGGGTGAAGGCTGACGCGCCAAGCGGAGGCTATCAGGCTGCGGTGCGCTGCTTGAAGAAGGCGATGACGTCCTGCTCGACCTGCTTGGTGGCGCTGCCAGGTTCGTCGATGAGGTGCCATGTCAGCACCGAATGCGGGGCGATGGGGGCACCGGGATTGGCATCGGCATCGGGGAGTTCGACGGTGATGCAGCGGTCGCCGAAAGTGTCCTTGAGCATCGCGAAGCGCTCGTCGGGGACGAAGCCGTCGCTCGGGAAGCGCAGCGCCATCAGGTGCAAGTCTTCCTCCTCGAAGCGGCGCTTGGCGCAGGCGATTTCCGCCTCGCTCGCGTCGATGCGCGCGGCGCCCTTCTTGCCCAGCGGGAGCGAGGGCTGCGAAAGGACGGGGGCGACAACAGCAGGTTCGGTCATCATGGCGAGCGCAAAGCCGCCGGTGAAGCACATGCCGACCGCACCGACCCCGCGCCCGCCGCAATCGGCGTGGGCCTTGCGGGCGAGCGCGCGCAGCCAGTCGACGATGGGGCTCGATTTGCCATTGGCCCAGACGTTGAATTCGCGGCGCACGCAGATCGCCCAGAGCATCTGGCCCATGGTGTAGGCCTTCGAGGGCTTGCGCCCGTCTTCGCCGAACAGGCTGGGGCAATAGACTGTCATGCCCTGTGCGGCGACGCGATCAGCGAAGCGCAGAACCTGGGGGTGGAGGTTTGGCATTTCGTGCATGACGATGACTGCGGGGCCGCTGCCCTTGCGCCAGACGCGGCGGGTCCACGGACCGTCGGTGAAATCGAAGGCTTCGTAGCCTGCGAAGACCTGTGGATCGTTCATGCAATTCCCCCTCACGCAAGAAGACCCGGGCGGTGATGGCACCGTCCGGGTCTTTGCTGCAACAGTCTGCTGCGGATCAGAGGCGTTCGATGATGATCGCAGGCGCCATGCCGCCGGCGGCGCACATCGTGACGAGGCCGTAGCGGCCGCCCGAGCGCTCCAGCTCATCGAGCGCGGTGCCGATGAGGATCGAGCCGGTGGCGCCGATGGGGTGGCCCAGCGCCATCGCGCCGCCGTTGATGTTCACCTTGGCGCGGTCAAGCTCCAGATCGCGGATGAACTTTTCAGCGACGACGGCGAAAGCCTCGTTGATTTCCCAGACGTCGATGTCTTCCTTGGTGAGGCCCGCCTTGGCGAGGACCTTCTTGGCCGCAGGGACCGGCGCGTTGAGCATCAGGGTTGGGTCATCGCCCTGGTTGGCATAGGCGACGATGCGCGCGCGGGGCTTGAGGCCGTGCTTTTCGGCATAGGCGGGCGAGGTGATGAGGAGGGCGGCGGCGCCATCCACGACGCCCGAGGAATTGCCCGCGTGGTGGACGGGCTTGATGTCCACATCCGGGTAGCGGCGGTTGATCTGCTTGCGGAAGGTCATCCCGCCGCCGAGATCGAAGTCCATCATCCCGGCGAACGCGGGCTTGAGGCTGGCAAGGCCCTCTGCAGTGGTTTCGGGGCGAGGGAATTCCTCGCGGTCCAAGGCGACGGTGCCGTCTTCGTTGAGCACGGGGACGACCGACTTGTTGAAGCGGCCTTCCTTGATCGCCATGTCGGCGCGCTGCTGGCTGACGAGCGCGAGCGCATCGAGCGCCTCACGGCTGATGCCCTCGATCGTGGCGATGGCATCGCCGCAGATGCCCTGGTGCGACTGCGGGTGCAGCGCATCGAGCGCCTGGTTGCCCGAGCCCATGAGGCGCGGGGGGAATCCGGCATTGGCGTTGGCCGCCGCATGGGCCGCCGTGAAGCTCATCATTTCGGTGCCGCCCGCGATGACGCAATCTTCCATGCCCGACATGACCGTGGCCGCCGCGAGGTTCACAGCAGTGATGCCGCCGCCGCAGAACCGATCAAGCGTGGTGCCGCTGGCGCTGATATCAAAGCCTGCGGCAAGCGCGGCCATGCGGCCCAGATCGCCGCCCTGCTTGTCGACTTGGCTGGAGGTGGACCAGATGATGTCGTCAACCGTGCCGGTTTCGAGATGGTTGCGCTCTGCGATGGCCTTCATGACCGTGGCGGCGAGGTGCTGCGGGTGCAGGTGCGACAGCGCGCCCTTGCCCGGTTTGCCCACCCCGCGCGGGGTGCGGACGGCATCGATGATATAGGCTTCGGCCATGGACTCTCTCCCAAATGCGTTAATCGAGCGATTAAACGCCTGCGCGCGCCTGTGCAAGGGGGAACCTCGACAGGGGTGCGGGGCGCGGCTTATGGTATGCGCGTAATCACCGATAGGAGCCCACCATGCTGCACGCCGAACTGCTGGAGCAGGCCCGGAGCCTTGAGCCGCAGATCACCGCGCTGAGGCGCGCGATCCATGCCGAGCCGGAGCTGGGGCTGCATACGCCGCTGACCGCGAGCAAGGTGCGCAGCGCGCTGGCGCATCTGCCGCTGACGTGGCGCGAGGGGCCTTCGACGACGGGGCTGGTTGCGACCTTGCAGGGCGGGGCCGGTGAGGGCAGGCGGGTGCTGCTGCGCGGGGACATGGACGCGCTGGAAATGCCCGAGGAGACGGGGCTGGAATTTGCCTCGCAGTTTGCGGGGCGGATGCATGCTTGCGGGCATGACGCGCACACCGCGATGCTGGCGGGGGCGGCGGAATTGCTGTGCGCGCGGGCTGGCAGCCTTGCGGGCGAAGTGCAGTTCATGTTCCAGCCGGGTGAGGAAGGGCACCACGGCGCGCGGTTCATGATCGACGACGGGCTGCTGGAACCGCGCGCGGACGCGGCCTTTGCGCTGCACATCATGCCCAACAGCCCGCATGGGATCGTAGCGGGCAAGGCGGGGCCGCTGCTGGCTTCGGCGGACCGGTTCGAGATCACGATCAAGGGCGATGGCGGGCATGCCTCGATGCCGCACGATACATTGGATCCGGTGCCGGTGGCCTGCGAGATTGTGAGTGCAATTCAGGCAATGGTGACGCGGCGCTTTTCGGTAGCCGATCCGGTGGTGGCGACGGTTTCCAAGATCGAGGCGGGGACGGCCTACAACGTGATCCCGGACAGCGCGCATCTGCTGGGCACTTTGCGCACGCTTTCCGCCGCCAACCGCGAGCGGCTGCGCGAGGAACTGACGCGGCTGGCCGAGCATATTGCGGCGGCGCACGGGCTGACGGCGACGACCGTGATCGTGCCGGGCTTTCCCGTCACCGTATGCGATGCGCGCGCTGTGGACCTTGGCGCGGCAGTGGCTGAGGAGCTGGCTGGCGAGGGCAAGTTCCTGCGCCTTTCGCACCCGATCATGGGCGCGGAGGACTTTGCCTATGTGCTGGAACAGACGCCGGGCGCGATGTTTTTCCTTGGCGTGGCGCATGAGGGGGCGGACTGGAAGAGCTGTTGCAGCATTCATTCGACGCGCATGATGCTCGATGAAAGCGTGATGCCGCTGGGCGCGGCGGTGCTGGCGGGGTGTGCAGAGCGGTTTCTGGCAAAAGGGTTCGAGTAGGCAGTGGCATTGGCGCGGCTGATCTGACAAAGGCGCCATCCATGGAAAACCGGGTTCTGCCGCTGAGCGGCATTCACAATTTTCGCGACTATGGCGGCTATCAGGCGCGCGGGGGCACGCTGCGTGCTGGCCGGCTGTGGCGTTCGGGCCATCATTTCGGCGCGACGGCCGATGACCTTGAGGCCGTGCACGGACTGGGCATTGCCAAGGTGATCGACTTGCGCGGCGATAGCGAGCGCATGTCCTACCCCTGCCTGCGCCATGAGCAGTTTGCAGGACAGGTGGTGTTCCACCCCGGCGAGACGGCAAGCGAACACGGCAGATCGGCGCACGACGAGGCGGCCGAGGGCATCCGCACGGCGGACGAAGCGCGCGATTCGATGGTCAAGCTCTATGCCCGGCTGCCGTTCCGCCCGGTGCTGGTCGGCACGTTCCGGCTCTATCTGCAAACGCTGGCCGACGACGCGCAGCCGAGCCTGCTGCACTGCTTTGCGGGCAAGGACCGCACCGGCGTGGGCGCAGCGGTGGTTCACCGGCTGCTGGGCGTGCATGCCGACGATGTGATGGCGGACTACCTCCTGACCAACACGGCGGGCAATTCCGAAGCGCGGATCGCGGCAGCGGCGGTGAGCGTGCGCGCGAGCTTCGGCCCCAAGATGGACGATAACGCGCTAAGGATGGTCATGTCGGTGCAGCCGGAGTTCCTCGAAAGCGCCTTCGCCTCGATGGAACGCGAGCATGGGACCCTCGAGGCTTATGCCGAGGCGGTGCTGGGCGCGGATGCGGGGCTGGTGTCGCGGATGGAAGAGCGGCTGATCGCCTAATACGCCGCCCGCGTCCGCACCACCGCCTCAAATCGCCGGTCGGCGAGGTCCTCCGGGGTGATCCAGAACTGGTAGACGCCTTCACCGAAGCGGTGGCCGATGCCCTCGTTGGACGAAAGTTCGAGCAGCAGCAGGTGCGTGCGCGCGATGTCTTGCTCTTCGCCTTGCACGTCGCTGAAGGGGGCGAGCATGCGGTCGGGCGTCGGGGCGTGGATGCGGCCCGCATAGATGTGCGCGAGGGCGTGGCGATGGGCGACGCGGGCGGTGATTTCGGGCGGGAAGTGCGCGGCCTCCTGCGGCGAGGCGTGGAGCGTGGTTTCGATGGCGGCTTGGGCGGCATCGGGCGCGACGAGCTGGGCGAGGGGCTTGTGGCCGGCGAACCAATCCCAGAACGCGGTGCGCACGGGCGGGGCGATGGGAGCCAGCGCGGGGTTGCCCAGCGCGTGATCGAACCAGGCCTGCGCCTCTTCGCGCACTTTGGCGATCTGCGCGGCGCGGCCCGCTTCGTCGAGATCGGGATAGAGCGAGGCACGGGGGCTGCGAGCCGCGCGGTCTGCGGCGCGGACCAGCGCGGCGGATGTGGTCTGGATCGCTAGCCAATCCTGCGGGAAGCCCGGCCATGGCTGGGTGAGGGTTTCGCCATCTGCGCTCAGGAAATCTTGCGGGGAGAGCGGTTCGGGGAAGTTCTCGGCCTGAGGCCCTTGCGCCGCCAGCAGGGCCTGCGCGATTTCGTCGTTGCCGCTCCATGAGGGGGGCGAGCCGGTTTCTTCCTCGAAGTCCTCCGGCAATTCGGGAACGTCGATGCGCACCGGCTCGAACGGCCAGCGCGGGAGGAGCGGGGTGCCGTGTTCTGGGGTGAGCGCCCAGGGCCAGATATAGGCCGCTTCATCGCCATAGGCGGCGGTCAGATCGACCGGTGCGGCGAGCTCGCGCCAGGGCATGCCTTCGTAGCCCTGCTGCCAGACCACGCGGAACGCATCGCCCGCGCCCCATTGCAGATCGAGGAACACGGCGAGCACGCCGCTTTCGGGAAGAAGGCCCAGCCGCGCTTCTGCCGGCACGGCGGCGAGATCGACCTGAAGGATGAAATGCAGCGGCTTGCCGGTTTCGGACGCGCGCGGCCATTCGAGCGTGCCGGGCACAAAGGGCGTGCCGCCAAAGAAGCTGCGGCTTTCTGCGCCGAGCTGCGGGGGGAAATACTGGCGGAAAACCACGGCCTGACGCGCGGCAGCGGCGAGGGGAGAGAAGCGTTCTGGCTGAGGCGCACGGGGGGCGGGTTCCGGCTCTGGCTCAGGCGTGGCGGGCTGGATCAGCGCGGGGGCTGGGGCAGTGTTGGCGGCTTCAGCCTCGGCCAGCGAGGAAGCGGAGATCAGGCGGCTGCGGCCTTGCTTGAGCGGGAGGGGCTCTGGCTCTGGTTCGGGCTCGGCGGTATCGTTCGCGCCCTTTTTGCGGCGCACAGGCTTGGCGCGGCGGGGCTTTGGCGCTTGCCGCATGCGCTGGCGCAAGAAGTAGACCAGCCCCGCGAGAACCCCCAGCGTGCTGATGATGAAGACCGCAATGATGGCGACAAGAGCCGACACACGTTCACCTTTCTGGTGTTACGTTGCGGCAATACGCCAAAACCTGCAAGAAATGGTTGATATGGGCTGAAGGGGGAGGGGCTTTGCGATCTGGCGTTGTGTTTGGGCGCTCTGGATCCCCGCCTTCGCGGGGATGACGAAGGTGGGTAGGGGGATGACGAGAGGGGGGCGGGGATGCCCAGCAAAAAGGGGCGGGAGATCGTCCCGCCCCTTTTCAACCGGTTGCGAGGCCGCTCAGCCCTGTGCGGCCATGGCCACCTCGAGGTTTTCGACGATGGCTTCGAAGAACTTCTCGGTGGTCATCCACGGCTGGCTGGGGCCGATGAGGATGGCGAGATCCTTGGTCATCTTGCCGCTTTCCACCGTCTCGATGCACACGCGCTCGAGCGTTTCGGCGAACTTCACCACTTCGGGGGTCTCGTCGAACTTGCCGCGATAGATCAGGCCGCGCGTCCACGCGAAGATCGAGGCGATCGGGTTGGTCGAGGTGGCCTTGCCCTGCTGGTGCTGGCGGTAGTGGCGCGTGACGGTGCCGTGCGCGGCTTCGGCTTCGATCGTCTTGCCATCGGGCGACATGAGGACCGAAGTCATCAGGCCGAGCGAGCCGAAGCCCTGCGCCACGGTGTCGGACTGCACGTCGCCATCATAGTTCTTGCAGGCCCAGACGAACTTGCCCGACCACTTGAGCGCCGAGGCGACCATGTCGTCGATCAGGCGGTGTTCGTAGACGATATCGGCTGCGGCGAACTTTTCCTTGAAGCCTTCGGTTTCGAACACTTCCTGGAACAGATCCTTGAAGCGGCCGTCATAGGCCTTGAGGATGGTGTTCTTGGTGGAGAGATAGACCGGCCAGCCGAGGTTGAGGCCATAGTTGAGCGAGGCGCGGGCGAAATCGCGGATCGAATCGTCGAGGTTGTACATCGCCATGGCGACGCCGGCGCTCGGGAAATCGAACACGTCGAGATCGATCTTCTGGCCATCATCGCCGTCCCACACGAGGCGCAGCTTGCCCGGGCCCGGGATCAGCGTGTCGGTCGCCTTGTACTGATCGCCGAACGCGTGGCGGCCGACGACGATGGGATCGGTCCAGCCCGGCACGAGGCGCGGCACGTTCTGGATCACGATGGGTTCGCGGAAAACGACGCCGCCCAGGATGTTGCGGATCGTGCCATTGGGCGACTTCCACATCTTCTTGAGGTGGAACTCCTCGACCCGCTGCTCGTCCGGCGTGATCGTGGCGCACTTCACGCCGACGCCATATTCCGCGATCGCATTGGCCGAATCGATGGTGATCTGGTCGTTCGTCTCGTCGCGCTTCTCGACCGAGAGATCGTAGTACTTCAGATCGATATCGAGGTAGGGAAGGATCAGACGTTCGCGGATCCACTGCCAGATGATCCGCGTCATTTCGTCGCCGTCGAGCTCGACGACAGGATTCTTAACCTTGATCTTTGCCATGGTTCTCGTGCCTTCCCGGGGAGAGTTCAAATTTCGTCGTTCCTTAGCAGGCGCTTGGCGGCGCGCAAGCGGGGGACTTTCACCAAAGGGAAGGGCGGGCCGCGTCAGCCGCGCATTGGCTCTGGACAGCGGCGGGGCCTGCGCTCTAGACATTTAACCAAGCGATTAAGCGCCGATCAAAGGAGAGATGCCGTGAGCGATGCACCTGAAGTCCTGACTGAAGTGGACGGCAACGTCCTGATCGTCACGATCAACCGGCCCGAAGCCAAGAACGCGATGACCAAGGCCGCCGCCGAAGGCATCGCCGCTGCGATGGACCGGCTGGACGCCGAGACCGACTTGCGCTGCGCGATCCTGACGGGCGCTGGCGGCACGTTCTGTTCGGGCATGGACCTCAAGGGCTTCCTGCGCGGCGAGCGGCCGAGCGTGCCGGGGCGCGGCTTTGGCGGGCTTTCGCAGTGGACGCCCAAGAAGCCGGTCATCGCCGCAGTCGATGGCTATGCGCTGGCCGGCGGCATGGAACTGGCGCTTTCGTGCGATCTCATCGTGGCCCACAAGGGCGCGAAGTTCGGCATTCCCGAAGCCAAGCGCGGCCTTGCGGCAGCGGCTGGCGGCCTGATCAAGCTGCCGCGCCAGATCCCGCCGCGCATCGCGATGGAACTCGCGCTGACCGGCGATTTCATCGATGCGCCGCGCGCCTATGCGCTGGGCTTCATCAATGAACTGACCGAAGGCCCCTCGCTCGACGCCGCCAAGGCGCTGGCTGCGCGCGTGGCCGCCAATGGCCCGCTGGCGCTGATCGCCTCCAAGGCCATTGTGCGCGATTCGCATGAGTGGACCGAGGCCGACATGTGGGACAAGCAGGAGGCTTATATCGCCCCGGTGTTCACGTCGTCCGACGCGCGCGAAGGCGCGCTGGCCTTTGCCGAAAAGCGCAAGCCCAACTGGCAGGGCAAGTAAGCGGGCCAATCTGCCTCCGGACCGGTGTGAAACCCGGTCTGGCGGCAGGCCTGCCATGGCTGGGGCAACGCCCAACAAAAAACCCCGCCGGAGCGGGGTTTTTTTAGCGATGGTGGGCGTAGCAAGGATTGAACTTGCGACCCCTACGATGTCAACGCAACGTGTGATCTGGAGACCCGCAGAAAACCGCCATTTCCAGATTCCTCTTGCCGTGAACAAGGTGAGAACATCGGTCTTTTTTGCGCGAGTCTCACG
>CANGJB010000012.1 GCA_947453945.1 Sphingomonadaceae bacterium | reverse complement strand
GAGGCCGATGGTGCGCACGTCAATCACATGCGGCGCATCGCGCAGACCGTGGAGCGTATCGGCCCAGAGCCCCGAAAGCTCGGCACCGCGTGTCAGCAGCCCCTCGCGTGCATAGATATCGAGCGTGGCGATCCCGGCAGCGCAGGCGACGGGGTGGCCCGAGTAAGTATAGCCGTGGAACAGTTCAATGAGGTTTTCCGGCCCCTGCACGATCCCATCATGCACCGCGCGGCTGCACAGCACTGCGCCCATCGGCAGGGTGCCGTTGGTGATGCCCTTGGCGGTGGTGATGATATCGGGGATCACGCCGAAATAGTCCGCGGCGAAGGGTGTGCCGAGGCGGCCGAAGCCGGTTATCACTTCGTCGAAGATCAGCAGGATGCCATGCCGCGTGGCAATTTCGCGCAGGCGTTCGAGGTAACCCTTGGGCGGCGGCAGCACGCCGGTGGAACCCGCGACCGGTTCAACGATCACCGCCGCGATGGTCTCTGCGCCGTGAAGCTGGACCAGCCGTTCGAGATCGTCGGCCAGTTCCGCGCCGTGCTCCGGCATGTCGCGGGTGAAGCGGTTGCGCGCCGGATCGTGGGTGTGGCGCATGTGATCCACCCCCGGCAGGCTGGTGAACACGCGGCGGTTGTTGAGGATACCGCCGACCGAAACGCCGCCGAAGCCGACGCCGTGATAGCCCCGCTCACGCCCGATGAAGCGGGTGCGCGTGCCCTGGCCGATGGCGCGCTGGAAGGCGAGCGCGATCTTGAGCGCGGTATCGACCGATTCCGAACCTGAGCCGGTGAAGAACACGCGGTCCATTCCGGCTGGGGCGATCTCGGCAAGGCGGCTGGCGAAATCGAAGCCGATGGGGTGGCCCATCTGGAAGGCGGGCGCGAAATCCATCGTGCGGATCTGGTGCGAGACGGCATCGGCAATCTCGTCACGCCCGTGCCCGGCGTTGACACACCACAGCCCGGCGGTGCCATCAAGGATCTCGCGGTCGTCGGCCGAGCGGTAGAACATGCCGCGTGCTTCGGCCAGCAGGCGGGGCTGCGACTTGAACTGGCGGTTGGCGGTGAAGGGCATCCACCAGGCGGCAAGATCAGGCGTGTTCATCGGGCGGGACTTTCCGAAAGCAGGCAAGCAAACGTGTGCAGCGTGGCATGTTCGGCGCGCTGGGGAAAGCCTCAGACCAGCTTGAAGATCGAGAGGTTGACCGAGGGCGCCTTGCCCGCAGCCCCCGGCGCGACGGTGCCGGCGAACACGAACTGGTTGAGCCAGCCGTACTTGCCCATCGGCGCCTCGAAGTGAGGCGTTGTCATGGCATAGCGCTTGCCATCAGGCCCCGGCGCGGTCTGAATCAGGCCGCGATTGGTGACCTTGATCAGCACTTTGTCGTCAGTTTCCATATAGTAGTCGGCGACGAGTTCGAGATAGCCATCGCCGCGCAGGAGCTGCCAATCTGCGCCGCCGGGCACGATGCGGCCCTTGAGATCCGGCCCCTCGAACGACCCGCCGATGATCGGCACGCGGAACCGCTCGCCATAAGGCGTGGTGCCGTGGGGCACGCGTTCTTCGAGCAGGGCGACCGCTTGATAGACCGGGACGGCGCGCGGCCCGGCGGGCAGGTCTGCCGCCAGTGCGCCACCCCCCGCACCGAGTGCCGCGCCGCCTGCCGCCAGCCCGCCCAGCAAGCCGCGCCGATCCAGACCGCCGCCCGCCATCAAGCCACTTCGCGCAGCGCCGGGAGCGCGCAGACTGCATCGAGGCCAAGGACGTGGGCGACGCGGCCCAGCCCCATCCACACCGCGACGCAGAAGGCGAGATCGACGATCTCGTCATCAGTAAGCGCCGCCTTGTAGCGCGCCCAGAAGTCCTCGTCGGCGGCAAGGCCCTGCGGATCGAGGCCGACCTTTTCGGCATATTCGATGGCGAGCTTCTCGCGCTCCGAAAGCTCGGGCGATGTGCGCCATTTGTGGACGGCGGCATAGAACGCCTCGTCCGGCGCGGGGCCATTCGTACGTTCGATATCGGGCCGATCCCGCAGCACGCGGAAATTCTGGCAGAGCTGGCACCCGTTGATCAGCGCGGTGCGCATCCGCGCGCCTTCGAACAAGCGCGTGGGCAGCTTCGACATGCGGTAGGTGACATCGGAAAAGCCGAAGGCGGCGTTCACGATCTCGGGCGCATAGTGCTCGGACAAGTGGCCGAGCGGATTCTGGTGTTGGGCTTCGGGCAGGGCAACTCGCATGGCATCCTCCGTATGATCTTGGGGCCATGAAACGCCACACCGCGCCCCTTGCCCACTCTGCAATCTGACAGACGCAAGGCTGTTCGAAAAGGGGACAGAATGCGGCGAAGTTGACACGGTTGACACGGTCCTGAGAGAAAACGCCCAGCCCCCCGCCGCAGCCGCCGCGAACCCTGAGGTGCAGGGTGAGAAATGGCGGATTTCGGCGGACTTTCGAACCATCGAAGCATCATGCCGCAAGGTGGTGACTGTAGGACAGCGGTTTATGGAAGGGGTGCAGGCCCCTCTCCCGACCCTCTCCCCCTGAAGGGGAGAGGGCTTTGGATTCAGGCCCGTGTCTTCTGGCGGAGGCTGTCCCAGCTGATGTCGCCGGTCCAGCCGCCATCGACGGGGAGGCTGACGCCGTTGATGAAGGATGCGGCGTCAGAGGCGAGGAAGGCGATGCCTTCGGCGACGTCTTCAGGCATGGCGAAGCGGGCCATCGGCACGCGGTTGACGATATCGGTATCGTCATAGGCGCCCGAGCCCATGTCCTTCACGTCCATCTCGGTCTTGATCCAGCCGGGGCAGACCGCGTTCACGCGCACGCCCCGCCCGCCCCATTCGCCCGCGAGGGTGCGGGTGAGGCCTATAAGGCCGTGCTTGGAGGTGTTGTAGGCGACACGGTGGATCACCCCGCCAAGGCCGGCAACCGAAGCGACGTTGACGATGGAGCCCTTGCCTGCAGAGAGCATCTGGCGGCCGAACGCGCGGCAGAGGAGGAAGGGCCCCTGCAGGTTCACGGCCATCATCTGCTGCCACTGATCGAGCGTGGTATCTTCGGCAGGCTGGATCAGGCTGATCCCGGCATTGTTGACGAGGACCTGCGCGCCGCCGAAATCGGTGGCTATGCGCGCGGCCATGTCTTCGACGAAGGCTTCATCGGAGACGTCCCCGCTGATCCCGGTGGCATCGGCGCCGATGGCGGCGGCTTGCGCGGAAACATCCTGCATATCGGTGAGCACCACGCGGTAGCCTGCTTCGGCGAGGCGGCGGGCGGTGACCAGACCGAGGCCCTGCGCGGCGCCGGTGACGATAGCTGTCTTCATTTCAGTTCCTTGTTCGTCCGGGATGGTGTGGCGGCAAAGAACGCCGGATATTCTGCCCGCCAGAAATCGCAACGATACTCTGCCCAGGCATCGACAGGGCGGACAGCGCCGGGTTCGAAGCGCATGACTTTGCCGGAGGGCCAGTCTGCGGCTGTGCCGCGCATGAAGGCGGCCCATGCGGTGACGATCTCGTCTGCCAGTGCCTGTGAGGCGGGGGAAAGATCGGGCGCGGTCATCGCGGCGGTGTTGGAGAAACCCGGGAACAGGGCATTGAGCTCTGCCGAATGGACGGCGCCCAAATTGAAACCGGGCTCGGGGCTGATCTGGATCGAAACGCCGCGCACGGGAGCGGTGCGGTCTGCATATTCCCACTGGAAGACCGGAGTATGCTGGCCAAGGAGGCGGCCGCTTTCGAGCATGAGGCAGTGGGTGATGCCGAGGCCGGGCATGAAGTCGCTCATCAGCGAACCGAGGGTTTCGGCGGGGAGTTCGCCGGATTTCAGCGGATAGCGGGCGAGGACCTTGTCGGCCTTGTCACCATAGATGGCGCGAACGGCGGCAGGGTAGGTTTCGGGCGTGATCTTTGCGCCGCCCTGCACATCATAACCAACGTAGAGCCGCATCTCGTCACGCGTGAAGCCGTTGAGGACGGGGACGCGGAGGAAATCGCCCGCCTTGAGGGCATCGAGCGTGGGGCGCGGGACGGTGGGATTGCCGGTGAAGGGGGCGAAGGCGAGGAGTTCGCCGCTGGCGGCGCGGGCACCGGCGGCGATCAGGGCTTGCGGATCAATGGCCTTGAGGCAGGCGAACGCGGCGACCGGATCGGTGCAGCCGGCTTCCTTGGCGACTTTGGCAGCAAACATTTCGGCCTGCGGGAGGGTGCGCAAGGGCGTGCCGCAGGCGCCGCTCTGGATGATCGCGCGGTGGAACAGGCCGCGAGTCTCACCGGGCGCCATGAGCTGCATGCAGACCGAGGCGGCACCGGCGGATTCGCCCGCCAGCGTGATGTTTTCCGGATCGCCGCCGAACGCCGCGATATTGGCCTTCATCCAGCGCATGGCGAGGCGCTGGTCTTCGAGGCCGAGGACGTGCCCTGCGCCGGATGTGCCCGCGGGCGGGGCCATGAAGCCGAACACGCCAAGGCGGTAGTTCACGCTGACGACGACGGCATCTAGGCCGCGCGCCAGCCGGTCCAGCCGGTAGAGCGAGGCCGCGCCGCCGACAAAGGCGCCGCCGTAAAGCCAGACGAGGACGGGGCGCGGGGCGGCGGCTTTGGTGGTGGGCAGGCTGATGTTGAGCGTGAGGCAGTTTTCTTCATCGCTGCGTTCGGTGAGGCCGTAGCGCGCGGCCTGCGGGCAGGCGCCGCCGAAGTGCATCGCGGGGAGCACGCCGGTCCAGGGCGCGGCGGGTTGCGGCATGCTCCAGCGCGCGTCGCCCGAAACCGGGGCGGCGTAGGGGATGCCGCGAAATTCGAGCGCGCCATTGCGCACGAAGCCTTCGACCTTGCCGGATGCGGTGGTGATGACATCACCCTGCGGCGCGCTCTGGGCGGCGAGCGGGGCGGCGCCGAGGAAGAGTGACGCCATGGCGATCAGGGCGCGCCAGCTGTTCAGTATCATCGGCAGGGGTCCACTCCGGTTTGCCGCCGTTGGTACGCTTGGGGGCCGCAGTTGCAAGCCTTGCGAATTTCGCCTGCCGAAGCGCTCTCATTTTTGAGGGCGGGGAATTTGAGGCAGGTCAAAGCCCCCGCGGGGCGGACGGCACAAGACCGCTTCGCACTGAAGCCAAGCAAAAATGACAATTGCAGGCAGGGTTGCCGGGGATCACATTGGTTCGCAAATGCCCCGCCCCGGGATTCGAGGATAGTGCCATGTCACGTGAACAGCTGATCGAGATGACCCGTTCGCTTATCGCCCATGGCGATGCCGGAACGATGGAACTGGCCGATTCGATCGTGCGCATCCCCGCATCGACTTATACCGACGAGGCCCTGTTCGAGCGCGAGAAGAAGCAGATCTTCCGCCGCCTGCCGCTGATGGTCGCGCCTTCGTGCGAGATCCCCAATCCGGGCGATTACAAGGCGATGGACATTGCCGGCGTGCCGCTGCTGCTGACGCGGCAGAAGGATGGCAGCGTGGTGGCGCTGCTCAACATGTGCGCGCACCGCGGCAATCCGGTGGCATCGGGCAGCGGCAACGCCAACCGGTTTACCTGCGGCTATCACGGCTGGACCTTCAAGAACGATGGCGACCTGATCGGGGTGGCGAGCCCGCAGGACTTCGGCGCGATCGACAAGGCGGCCCACTGCCTGACCCGCTTCCCGGTCTATGAAAGCGCGGGGCTGATCTGGGCGACGCTCGATCCGAATTCCAAGCTTTCGATCCCCGATTACCTGTGCGGCTATGACGAGCTGCTGAAGGCCTTCGAATTCGACAACTGGTACATGTTCAGCCAGCGCACGCTTTCCGGCCCGAACTGGAAGACGGCCTATGACGGCTATCTCGATTTCTACCATCTGCCGGTGCTCCACGCGGCCACGTTCGGTGCGGATTTCTACAACCGCGCCAACTACTTCGAGTTTGGACCGCACCAGCGCCTGTCCACCCCTTCGAAGTTTGCGATCAAGGTTTCCTCGGGCGATGACCGGCAGATCGACCTTACCACCATGGCCGACGAGGAGATCCCGCAGGACGTGCTGGTGCAAGGCGTCTGGACGATCTTCCCGCACATCTCGATCGCCAGCTTCTATGGCGGCGGCCTGCGCGGGGCGATGATCAGCCAGCTCTTCCCGGGCAAGACGGTGGGCGAAAGCTATACCACCCAGTTCTATGTGATGGAAAAGAAGCCCGAGGACGAAGTTGCCATCAAGGCCGCGCACGAGCAATTCGACTTCCTCGAGATCGTGGTGCGCGACGAGGACTACAAGACCGGCAAGCGCCAGCACGAAGCGCTGCAGAGCGGGCTGATGAAGGACGTGCTGTTTGGCCGCAACGAGCGCGGGGGACAGGTGTTCCACACCTGGGCGGCGAAGCTGCTGGATGCGAGCGACGACGAACTGGTGGAGATCTTCGCAGCCGAGCGGCAGCGCGAAGCGGCGGAGTAGCGCCGCTCAGCCAGCAAGATCGGTTTCGAAGACGAGCTTGATATCGGGCGCATCCATCGCCTCTGCAGCGAGCGAGAACGGCAGCGTTCTCGTCACTGCGGCATCGGAATGAAAGTGCCCGCAGGCAATGTGTTCGACAAGATCGGGCAGCACGCCGCGGGCGCTGACCCGGCTCGTTTGGAAAGTGACCCCCTTCATGTAGAGCGGCGTCAACGGAAGTCCGACGAGCGGCTCGAAATAGATCGCGACGGCGGTGCAAACGCCGTCACGTGCGGTGGAAAGCAACGCGAAACGCAAGGCCGGTTGCAGGCCGCTGGCATCGACGGTGATCTCGAACTGGTCGGCAGGTTCGCGCCCTTCCGCCAGCGCGAGGGGCTCTGCAGTGGCGCCTAGCGTTTCCGCCAGCGCGCGGCGGCCGGGATCGTCATCGAGATATAGGACACGGCCTGCGCCGAGTGACACGGCAAGCCCCGCAGCATAGATTCCGACGCTCTGCGCGAGCCCGCCGACCACGAGCACGCTCGCCCCGGGCCGCGCCTTGAGATGTGGCGCAACCGCGCGCCAGCCATCGGGGATATTGTCGGATATCGAGGCCAGCTGCGCGTTGGTGAGCGCGGTCGGTGCGGGCAGCAGCATGTGATCGGCAAAGGGGACGCGCATCGCCTCTGACAGGCCGCCACCGTAGTTCATGCCGAGGCCATAGGCGGCGCGCGGCGGATAGGCCTCGCACGAGGCGGTGAAGCCGCGCTGGCAACTGGCGCAGCGCCCGCAGCTCAGCTGGAAGGGCACGATGACGCGGTCGCCCGGCCGGACCCCGGCGGCAGGCCCGGCATCGATGACCTCGCCGATCACTTCGTGGCCGAACGGGAACGGACCCGAAAGGGGCGCGACCCCGTTGGCGATGTAGAGATCAAGATCGCAACGCGCGACGCTGAGCGGGCGGACCACAGCATCGGTATCGGCAGCGAGAGCAGGCACGGCGATATCGCGCCACTCGAACTTGCCGCGCTCGACGAAGAAAAGCTGGCGCATACCTGATCCTTCCCTTTACGGATTCAGAGGCTGGGGGGAGCGGGAATGGCAAGACCAGTCGACAAGCGCATCATGGAGCTCCCTACCCATTCCAGCCTCGCGAATCTATAATGACTGGTCTATATAATATCTTGGGAAATGCAAGGACGACGCATGGCGCCAGCAGGAAAACATCGGCAGTCAATTCTCGCAGCGGCGGCACGGCTTTTCCGCGAGCAGGGCTATGCTGGAACGGGCCTCTCCGACATTCTGGAGGCGAGCGGCGCGCCCAAGGGATCGCTTTATCACTACTTCCCAGGGGGAAAGGCCGCGATCGGCGCGGAGGCCGTCACATTCGCCGGTGGTCTGGTCAGCCGATCGCTGGCAGCGCTGGCGGAGGAGCATGCATCCCCAGCCGCGCTGCTCAGGGCCTACGCGGCGATGCTAGCGGAATGGATGGCGCAATCCGGGTGGCGGGCCGGCTGCCCGATCGCAACCGTGCTGCTCGAAACCTCGCCCGGCGAGGCGGCGATCACCGCAGCCGGCACGGCCGCACTCACAGACTGGAGCGATGTCTTCGCGCATTCGCTGGCGACGAGCGGCGTGCCAACGGAGCGCGCGGTACGACTGGCCCGCACGACCATCGCGGCGATGGAAGGCGCGCTGCTGCTGGCACGCGTCGAGCAATCGGCGGAGCCCATCCTCAGCACTGCTGATGAAATCGCCCGCATGCTGGAGGATGCAGTTGAAATGGGTTGACCAGACGCGGTGCGGACATAGGCTTTATGGCAAGGGGCTGCCCCCGGACGGAGGGAAACCGATGCGCGTCTACCCGATGCTTGCTGCTGCGGTGCTGACAGGCGGGGCGATGGCGGCGGCCGCCGCGACCACCTTGGACCGCGCGCCGCCATCAGACGCAGCCGCGCTGGCGATGCTCGATCCATCAAGACTGGCGGCGGCGGCTTGCGCGGAGCGGGCGCGGGCGAGCACGCCGGTGCTGCTGCGGCGCTTGCAGCAGGCGGCCGCGCTGATGGGGCCCATCGTGCCGGGCAAGTTCCCGCTTTATGGCGGGGTGCCGCGTTCGGCGCTGGAGCCGGGCGGGCTGACGGCAGAGGCGCGGCCATGGTTCGATCAGGGCCTCGAGATGGCCTACAACTTCAACCATGCGGCAGCGGTCGCCTCGTTCCGCAAGGCGCAGGCGCTGGCACCCGGCTGCGCGCTGTGTTTCTGGGGCGAGGCGCTGGTGCAAGGGCCCAACATCAACGCGCCGATGGAAGCAAAGGCCCTGGCACCGACGCTGAACGCCTTGGCGAAAGCGCAGGCGCTGGTGGGGAATGCGCCGCCGCTGGACCGGGCGCTGATCGGGGCGCTGGCGGCGCGCTATTCCGCCGACCCCACGGCGGACCGGGCGGCAATGGATGCGGCCTATGCCGATGCCATGCTGGGGCTGGCCGCCGCACATCCGGCCAACGACGAGATTGCCGTGCTGGCCGCCGAAGCGGCGATGGATACCAGCCCGTGGAACTACTGGCAGCCGGGCCGCGCCGCACCGCGCGTGCGGATCGACAAGGCGGTGGCGCTGATCGAAGGCGTGCTGGCGCGGCACCCGGGGCACCAGCAGGCGGCGCACCTCTATATCCATCTGATGGAGAACTACGTCAGCCCGGCACGGGCGGAGAAGGCAGCGGATGCGCTGGCGCTGGGGGCTATGCCCGAGGCGGGGCATCTGGTGCACATGCCGGGGCACATCTTCTACCGCATCGGGCGCTACAAGGATTCGATCCGGGCCAATGTGGCAGCGGCGAAATCGGATGAGGCCTATCTGGCGCGGGTGCCGGACGACGGGCTCTATCGCTATGGCTATTATCCGCACAACGTCCACTTCATCGTGACATCGGCGCAGCAGGCGGGCGATCTGGGCCTTGCCGTGGCGCAGGCGCGCAAGCTCTTGCGGATCATCCCCGAAGACAAGGCGGTGGAACTCGGCTGGGTGCAGGCGGTGGTCGCAGCGCCTTCGTTTGCCTTTGCGCAAGGGGGGAGCCCGGCACAGATCCTTGGCCTGCGCAGGCCCGATGCGCGCCTGCCATAAGTGCGGGCGATGTGGCACTATGCGCGCGGGGTGGCTTTTGCGCGGCTGAAGCAGGCTGACGCGCTGGCCAGGGAACTGGCGGCAATGGACCGGCTGACGGCGGATCCCGGGATCAAGGCGCTGGAAGCGCAAGGCGTGCCGGGCACCGATCTGATCCATCTGGCGCAGCACGTGATGCGCGGACGCATGGCCTATGCACGGGGCAACTTTGCGGCGGCGGCAGAGCACTATCGCAAGGCGCAAGATATTGAAGGGACGATCCCCTATCAGGAGCCGCCCTACTGGTATTACCCGGTGGGCCAATCGCTGGGCGCGGCGCTGTTGGCGGGCGGCAAGGCGGCGGAGGCGCGCGATGCCTTCCATCAGGCGCTGCTGGTCGCGCCGGGGAACGGCTGGGCGCTGTGGGGGCTGGCGCAGAGCGAAGCCGCGCTGGGGCACAAGCTGGAAGCGCGCGCGGCAGAGGCGGCGCTGGACCGGGCGTGGCTGGGCGACCGGCGGCTGCTGACGCTGGAGCGGCTCTAGAGCATTGCTCTAGCCCGCGACGGCCAGCCGGTTGCGACCGGCATTCTTGGCGGCATAGAGCGCGTTGTCGGCGCGGCAGAGCAAGTGATCGAGGCTTTCATCGGCGCGCGATATGGCGATGCCGAAGCTGGCGGTCATGCGGGTGAGCCCGGCGGGGGTGATGAGCGGCAGCGCTTCGAGACGCAGCCGGATCGCATCGACCATCGCTTCGCCGGATTCGCGGGCGCCTTCGGTGCCGGGCAGCGCGAAAAGCAGGCCGAATTCCTCGCCGCCGAGCCGGGCGACCAGCGCATTCTGGGGGGCGGCGCCGGTGATCACGGCGGCGGCATGCTGCAGGGCGAGATCGCCGCCAGCATGGCCAAGGCTGTCGTTGATTTGCTTGAAGTGGTCGAGATCGACCATCGCCAGCATATGCGCTTCGCCGCGGGCCAACAGGACTTGGGCTTGTTCGACAAAGGCGCGGCGGTTGTCGAGGTTCGTCAGCGGGTCCTTGCGGGCCAGGTGATCAAGCTGCTGGTTGAGCTGCTCCATCCGCCGCGCGACCCAGACATAGTAGATGCAGGACGGCGGAGCGACGAGGGCCGGGATGCAGAAGGCCGCCAGCATCGCATCGTGGTAGTAGATGGTCCCATCAAGCTGGAACATCGCGTGGGTGACCGCCATCGACCCGCCGATGGACAAGCCCACGACAAGAATGCCCGCTGCGAGCAAACGGGCCGGACTCGATATGGTTTTCCAGACCATATCGGATGGTTATCCGACCAGTCGTTAAAGTTTGGTTGTAGCGCGGCGGCTCCCTCAGCCGTCCTTGTAGTAGTAGCTGTAGCCGTTGATCGCGGGCGCGCCGCCTAGGTGGGCGTAAAGCACGCGGGAGCCTTCGGGGAAGAAGCCTTTCCGCGTTAGGTCGATCATGCCCTGCATCGATTTGCCCTCGTAGACCGGATCGGTAATCATGGCCTCGGTGCGGGCGGCAAGGCGGATGGCATCGTTGGTTTCCTCAGACGGGACGCCATAGGCCGGGTAGGCGTAGTCCGGGTTGATGACGATCTCGTCTTCGCGGACCTTGCGGCCGAGGCCGACGAGGTCTGCGGTGTTGTCGACGATGGAGCGTACCTGATCACGGGTCTGCTCAAGCGTGCCGGAAGCATCGATGCCGATCACGGTGTGCGCGCGGTCCTGCGCGGCGAAGCCGACGATCATGCCGCCCTGCGTCGAGCCGGTGACGACGCAGACGACGATATAGTCGAACTTGAAGCCGAGTTCGGCTTCCTGCGCGGCGACTTCCTCGGCAAAGCCGACGTAGCCCAGCGCGCCATACTTGTGGACCGATGCGCCGGCGGGGATGGGATAGGGCTTGCCGCCAGCAGCCTTGACGCTTTCAATCGCGTCTTCCCAGCTCTGGCGGATGCCGATGTCGAAGCCATCTTCCACAAGGCGGCTGTCCGCGCCCATCAGGCGGGTGAGCAGGATGTTGCCGACGCGGTCGTAGACGGCGTCATAATGCGGGACCCACTTTTCCTGCACGACGACACACTTCATGCCGAGCTTGGCAGCCGTGGCGGCGACCATGCGGGTGTGGTTCGATTGCACGCCGCCGATGGAAACCAGCGTGTCCGCACCCGAGGAGATGGCATCGGGGACGATGTATTCCAGCTTGCGCAGCTTGTTGCCGCCGAAGGCGAGGCCCGAATTGCAATCATCGCGCTTGGCCCAGATCTCGACCTTGCCGCCAAGCGCTTCGCTGAGGCGGGGGAGATGCTCGATGGGCGTGGGGCCATACGTGAGCGGATAGCGTTCGAACGGGGCGAGAAGGGACATGCGGGCTCCGGAAGCGGGGTTGATTCGCCTGCGAAGCTAGCGAAAATCGGGCGGAAGGTGTTTGCAAAGTTTGCGGCGTAGTTGGCGCTGAGGTGACCCAAAGCAACTTGGAATATCACTTTCTTCCGCTATGATTGCTTATGATGAAAGATACTTCCTTCGAGCTTGACCGGATCGACCGCAATCTGCTGCGCATGCTGCAGGCCGATGGGCGGCGCTCCAACCAGGAGCTGGCAGAGGCGGCGAACATCAGCCCCGCGACCTGCCACCGGCGTGTGGCGCGGCTGGTGGAGGCGGGGGCGATTGCCGGATTCCGGGGTTCGGTCGATCCGGGCGTGGTGGGGCTCGGCACGCTGGTGATGGTGGGCGTGGTGCTGGACCGCTCGACGCCGGAGAGTTTTGCCGCGTTCGAGGGGGCGGTGGTGAGCATGAAGGAAGTGCTCGATTGCAATCTGGTGGCGGGCGATTTCGACTACCTGCTGAAGATCCGCGTGCGCGACATTGCCGATTTCAACGCGCTGCACGGCCAGCGCCTGCTGACCCTGCCCGGCGTGCGGCAGACGCGGACGTTCTTCGTGATGAAGGAAGTGAAGGAAAACGCAGCCCTGGGGTTTTGAAAGTAGTGTGCTTGGTTGCTCTGGATTCCCGCCTTCGCGGGAATGACGAAGGTCTCATATCCTCATCATTCCCGCGAAGGCGGGAATCCAGGGCCGCTCAACCAGCACACGCAGCCAACGCGGCATTTGACACGCCTGCCGCGCCGCTTATCCCTGTGCGCCATCAATCAGGGGGATAAGCGTGAGCGCAGCCGGGATCGCAGATGTAAGCCAAGCAGGAAGCGTGGAGCTCAGCCGGACGCTGCTGCCGCGCCACGTTTCGATGATCGCCATCGGAGGGATCATCGGCGCGGGGCTGTTTGTGGGCTCGTCCACCACGATTTCGCTGACCGGGCCGGCAGCGGTGATTTCCTACCTGATAGCAGGGCTGCTGATCCTGCTGGTCATGCGGATGATCGCGGAAATGGCGATCGTGCTGGAAGGCGTATCGAGCTTCCCCGATTTCGCGCGGGCGGGGCTCGGGCATCTGGCCGGGTTCCTTTCGGGCTGGCTCTACTGGTATTTCTGGGTCGTGGTCGTGGCGGTGGAGGCGATTGCCGGGGCCAAGATCATCGGCGGCTGGATGCCGGGCGTGCCGGAATGGGCAATTGGCGGGGGGCTGACGGCGCTGATGACAGGCGTGAACCTGCTTTCCACGCGCAGCTACGGCGAATTCGAGTTCTGGTTTTCCTCGATCAAGGTGGCTGCAATCCTCGTGTTCAGCCTGATCTGCGGGCTGTGGGTCATGGGGATCACTGCGCCGAATGGCTCGTCCATCGGCAACCTGACCGCGCATGGCGGGTTTGCCCCGCATGGCTGGGGGCCGGTGCTGGCGGGCGTCGCCTCCACCATCTTCTCGCTCTGCGGGGCGGAAATCGCGACGATTGCGGCGGCGGAATCGCCAGACCCGGCGAAGGTGATCGCGAAGATGACCGTCTCGGTCGCGCTGCGCATCGTGGTGTTCTATGTGCTGGCCATCGGCCTCATCGTCGCGGTGGTGCCCTGGACCGAGATCGTACCCGGACATTCGCCCTTCGCGACCACGCTGGCGGTGATGCACATTCCGGGCGGCGAGACGATCATGAGCGCGGTGGTGCTGGTGGCAGTGCTCTCGTGCCTCAACAGCGGGCTCTATGTGACGAGCCGCGCGCTGTTCGGCCTTGCCCGCTTTGGCGATGCGCCGGACTGGCTGGTGCATGTGAACAGGCGCGGGGTGCCGGCGCGGGCGATCGTGGTCGCCAGCCTGTTTGCCTATGGCGCGCTGGCGGCGCAGTGGCTCTCGCCGGGCACGGTGTTCAGCTTTCTCGTCAATTCCTCGGGCGTGACAATGATCCTGCTCTATCTGCTGGTGGCGGTGGCGCAGCTCAAGGAGCGCAACAAGGCAGAGCGCGAGGCGCCGGAACGGCTGACGCTGAAGATGTGGTTCCACCCCTTCGGCACGCTGGCGGCCATCGCCGCGATGCTCAGCGTTCTGGTGTTCATGGGGCTGCAGCCCGATCTTGCCTCGCAGCTGTGGATGAGCCTGCTGGTCGCAGGGCTTGTGGCAGTGGCGTTCTGGCTGCTGCGCACGGGGAAGCGCGCCTGATATGCCGCAGATCATAACGGCAGAGGACGCCGCCAAGCTGGTCAAATCCGGCATGTGGCTCGATTACGGATTTGGCGCGACGCAGACCGAGGCGTTTGACCGGGCGCTGGCCGCAAGGGTGCACGAGCTGCGCGGCGTGAAAGTGCGCAGCTGCCTGACGACCAGGCCACGCGCGTTTCAGGAAGCCGATCCCGAAGGCGCGCACGTGCTGAGCGCGAGCTGGCATTTCAGCGGCTATGACCGGCGCCAGTTCGATGCGGGGCGCTGCACGTACATTCCGCTCAATCTGGGCGAATGGCCCGATCTCTACCAGCGGTTCGTGGACCGCGTGGATATCGCGGTGTTTCAGGTCTGCCCGAAGGACGCTGAGGGCAACTACAACTTCTCGATCTCCGCCTCCTACATGCGCGCGCTGGTGGAAAAAGCGGACGTGGTGATCGTGGAGGTCAACGCGGCGCTGCCTTATTGCCTTGGGCCGGACAATGCGGTGCACGAGAGCGAAGTGGACTTCGTGATCGAAGTGCCCGCCCTCGCCCCAGCAGAGTTGCCGAGCGCGGTCTCCAGCGATGTGGACCTTGCCATCGCGCGGCTGGTGGCGACGCAAATCCGCGACGGGGATTGCCTGCAGCTGGGCATCGGCGGGTTGCCCAATGCCGTGGGGCGCGCGATTGCCGAGGCCGGCGTGAAGGAGCTTGGCGTCCATACCGAAATGATGGTCGAAGGCGTGGTCGAATTGGTCAAGGCGGGCGTGGCGAACGGGGTGCGCAAGCAGATCGACATGGGCAAAGCGGTCTATGCTTTCGCCATCGGATCGGCCGATATCTACGCCGCGCTCGACCGCAACCCGGCGTTCGAGGCGCGGCAGGTGGATTATACCAACTTGCCGGGCTCGGTCGCGCGGAACGACAACGTGTTTTCCGTAAACAGCACCGGGCAGATGGACTTGCAGGGGCAGGCGGCTTCGGAAGCGGACGGCTATCGCCATTTCAGCGGCACCGGGGGGCAGCTGGGCTTTGTGCGTGCGGCCTATGAATCGCAGGGCGGTCGCGGCTTCCTGTGCATGCCATCGACTTACGAGAAGCATGGGCAGCGCAAGAGCCGGGTGGTGGCGGGGCTCAGCCCCGGCACGATCGTGACCGTGCCGCGCACCGATGTGATGCACGTGGCGACGGAATACGGGATGGTGTGCCTGAAGGGCAAATCCGTGGCCGAGCGCGCGCAGGCGATGATATCCATCGCGCACCCCGATTTCCGCGAGGAGCTGGAGCGCGAGGCCTATGACAATGGATTGATTCCAAAAGCCTATTTCTGATTGCCGGATGGCCCGCAGGCTGGCTTGCCGCTGGTCTGGACCTTTCCCTGCATTGGCAGGCAGGGCCAAAGCCCCTAATGGGGCCGCCTTTCCATCCGCCGTGAAGAGGCCCTCGGTGCCGCGAGCATGACAATGACCCGACCTGGCCCACGATCCCCTATCGCGCCGCTTGCATGGCGGGCGGCAGGGCCGGCGCCTTGGCGTTGAAAGGCCCCGGCCAGACCGTGATGCAGCGCCTTGGCCTTGCGGCAATCGTGGGTCTGGCCCTGGGCCTGCGCCTTTATCACATCGGTTTCGGCCTGCCCGCGATCAACGATCCGGACGAGCTGATGTTCGAGCTGGGCGCGGTGCGCATGCTGCGCACGGGCACGCTCAATCCGGGATGGTTCGGCCACCCCGCGACAACGACGATGTACCTTCTCGCGCTCAGCAACATCGCGGTCTACGGCGCCGGGCGGGCGCTCGGCTGGTTCCATTCGCAGCGCGAGTTCGTGGACGCGGTATTCACATCACCCTCGCTGCTGATCCTGCCGGGACGCATCGCGATGGCTGCGTTCGGCGCGGCCTGCGTGTGGCTGACGGCCCGGCTTGCCGCCGCGCTGTTCGATGCGCGCGTGGCCTGGGTAGCCGCGCTGATCCTCGCGGTAAGTCCCGTGGCGGTGCACTGGTCGCAGATCATCCGGTCCGACATCATGGCGACCGCCTTTCTGCTGGCGTGCCTGCTGGCCACGCTGCGCCATGCGCGCAGCGGCGCATGGCGGGATCTGCTGGTGGCCGCGATGTGGCTTGGCGCCGCCATCGCGACCAAGTGGCCGTTTGCCGTGGGCGGCATGGCGATGATTGCCGTGATCGGGAGCCAGCTTGCCAGCCGGTCCTTGCGGATCGGCGGTGCGGCCGGACGGATCGCAGCGTTCCTCGGCACCGCGCTCGCCACGCTGGCGGCGATTTCACCCTACCTGCTGATTGCGCACGAGACCGTGACCCGTAACCTGCAAGGCGAGGCACAGGCCCGGCACCTTGGGGCAACCGGCGGAACGCTGGCCGAAAACATCGCCTGGTATGTGCAGGGGCCAATGACCGATGCAGTGGGCATCGCCGGGCTCTTGCTGGCCATAGCGGGCCTTGTGCTCGCGGCGCGCCGGCCGCAGGCGCTGGCGATCATCGTGCCGGTTTATGCGGCCTTCACGCTGCTTCTTGCCGCGCAGCATATCGTGTGGGAGCGCTGGATCATTCCGCTGCTGCCGCTCACAGCCGTGCTGGCAGGCGCGGGTATCGCCGCGCTGGCCCAGTTGGTGGCGCGGGGACGACCGCAGCACGCGCGAACCGCCTGCGCGATCATCGCCGCAACGCTCGTCCTCCCGCTTGGCGTTACAGCAATTCGGGAGGCGCAGGCCCGCGCCAACGACACCCGGCAGATCGCATCAGCCTGGGCGGCCCAGCACATTCCGCCCGGCTCGACAGTGTTCATCGAGCATTTCGGATTTGATCTCTATTCCCAGCCCTGGCGAGTGCTCTTTCCGATGGGCGAGGCGGGATGCGTTGACGCCCGCGAGCTTTTGGCCGGCAAAGTAGACAATGCAGCCATCGAGCGGGCCCGCGCGGGGCGTTCGAACATCGATTATGGCACCGTGGCAAAGGCGCGCATCGACACCTGCCGCGCCGACTATGCCATCCTGAGCCAGGCAGACCGGTATGCTGCGGAGGCGCGCGATTTTCCAGCCGAAGACAAGGCCTATCGCGACCTTGAAGGCTCAGGAATCACCGTGATGGTGATAAGACCTATAAAGTATCTCCAAAATGGTCCAATAATACGAGTAATACGTATCAATCATCACTAGCCTTAACGCCTCGTTAACATGGCGTTAAGGAAACAAGAGTCCCGCCCATAGGGGCTAATCCAGTCCACCAATAGAACTACGCAATGGGCTTGCAAATCAGATGCGCACCTATATGGCGCTGCTTAGTAAGTGTTCCTGATTAAGCAACTCTTGTGAGGGCAGTTTGGCAAAGGCGGTGATACTGGCAGGCGGGCTTGGCACCCGCCTTGGAGAGGAAACATCGGTCCGCCCCAAGCCCATGGTCGAAATCGGCGGGATGCCGATCATCTGGCACATCATGAAAATCTACGCCGCTCATGGCGTGACCGATTTCGTCGTCTGCCTTGGTTACAAAGGGTATGTCATCAAGGAGTTCTTCGCGAACTACTTCCTGCACGCCGCAGACGTGACCATCGATCTGGCCAGCAATTCCCTCGAAATACTCAAAGCCAAGAGCGAACCCTGGAAGGTCACGCTTGTCGAAACCGGGCCGGACACGCAGACGGGCGGCCGGCTCAAGGCTGTCCGCGAATACCTGACCGAGGACGAGCCGTTCTGCTTCACGTATGGTGACGGCGTTTCCGACATCGATATCACGGCCGAACTCGCCTTCCACAAGGCGCATGGCCTGAAAGCGACGATTGCCGCAGTGGCCCCTCCCGGTCGCTTCGGCGCGCTCGAGTTCGATGGCGACAAGGTGGTGGATTTCAAGGAAAAGCCGGCCGGTGACGGCGGGCTGATCAACGGCGGCTTCTTCGTACTCCATCCCTCGGTCATCGACCTGATCCCGGCGCCCGGCACGATCTGGGAAACCGGCCCGATGGAAGCTCTCGCCCGCAGCGGAGAACTGGCGGCGTTCCGCCACGAAGGCTTCTGGCAGCCGATGGACACCCTGCGCGATCGCCAGCTGCTCGAACGGCTGTGGGCTGAGGGTTCTGCACCTTGGAAGGTGTGGTAAGCTAGCCATGGCCCCGGCACACGATCCAGCCTTCTGGGCAGGACGACGAGTCCTTCTGACGGGCCATACCGGTTTCAAGGGAAGCTGGCTGGCGCTCTGGCTGCATGAAATGGGCGCGAAAGTGTCCGGCCTGTCCCTGCCGGCCGAGCCGGTGAGCCTGTTTCGCCAGGCGCGTATCGCGGAGCTGATCGAGCACCGCGAGGGCGATATCCGCGATGTCGACACGGTGCGCGAGGCTGTGCGCGCGGCAGACCCGGAGATCGTGTTTCACCTCGCCGCGCAGCCGCTGGTGCGCCTGTCATACGAGATGCCGGTCGAAACCTTTGCGACCAATGTGCAGGGCACCGTCCACGTGCTCGACGCGTGCCGCAACGCACCTTCGCTGCGCGCGGTCGTGTGTGTCACCTCGGACAAGGCCTACGAGAACCGCGAATGGGTGTGGCCCTACCGCGAGAGCGACCCCATGGGTGGGCACGATCCTTATTCGGCCAGCAAGGGCGCGGCTGAACTGATCATCGCCGCCTATCGCAACAGCTTCTTCAGCGGCGAGGCCAGCCCACTGGTGGCATCGGTGCGCGCCGGCAACGTGATCGGCGGCGGCGACTGGGCGGCAGACCGGCTGATTCCCGATATCGTGCGCGCGCTGATCGCGGGCGAATCCCCCATCGTGCGCAATCCCAAGGCGATCCGCCCGTGGCAGCACGTGCTGGAAGCGCTGGGCGGCTACATGCTGATCGTCGAGGCGCTTGCACGCGGCGAGCGCCGGGTTGCGGCCGGCTGGAATTTCGGGCCGGCCGACGACGATACGCAGCCCGTTTCCTGGATCGCGGACCATATGACCAAGCGCTGGGGCGGGCCCGATTGGATCCACCCGGGCGGTAGCACCGGTCCCCACGAAGCCAATGTGCTTCGCCTCGATTGCGCCATGGCCCGCACCCAGCTTGGCTGGCGCCCGAACTGGCGGCTCGAGGAAGCGCTTTCCCGCATTGTCGGCTGGCACAAGGACGTGGCCGGCGGTGCAGATGCCCGTGACGTAACTCTCCGACAGCTGGCCGATTATCGCGCCGGTTTTCTTCAAGCTTGACTGGTAGCCAACGCGAGATGACCACAGATCTTTCCCCCACCCTGTCCGACATCGCCTCCACCGCCAATGAGGCGGAACTGCGTGAGATGATCCTCTCGCTTTCGGGCGAATATGCGCGCCGCTATCATGCGCCGCAAACTTTCGTCCCTGGCGAAAGCCTCGTCCCGGTTTCGGGCAAGGTCGTCGGCGAAAGCGAGATGCGCAACCTCGTCGATTCGAGCCTTGACCTGTGGCTGACCACGGGCCGCTACAACGCGCAGTTTGAGGAACGGCTGGCAGCGCGGCTGGGCGTGGCCCATGCGCTGACGACCAATTCCGGTTCTTCGGCCAACTTGCTGGCGCTCGCCGCGCTCACCTCGCACTATCACCGCTCAGAGGCGCTGAAGCCGGGCGACGAAGTGATCACGGTGGCGACCGGTTTCCCCACCACGGTGAACCCTTCGCTGCAATACGGGCTGGTTCCGGTGTTCGTCGATGTCGACATCCCGACCTACAACATCAAGCCCGAGATGATCGAGGCAGCGGTTTCCGACCGGACGCGCGCGATCATGATCGCGCACACGCTGGGCAACCCCTTCAACCTCGCCGAAGTGATGCGGGTGGCCGAAAAGTACAACCTGTGGGTTGTGGAAGACACCTGCGATGCGCTGGGCGCGACTTACGACGGCAAGCCGGTCGGCACGTTCGGCCACCTCGGCACGCTTTCGTTCTATCCCGCGCACCACATCACGATGGGCGAAGGCGGCGCGGTGTTTACCGACAAGCCGCGGCTCAAGCGCGTGGTCGAATCGATCCGCGACTGGGGCCGCGATTGCTGGTGCGCGCCGGGCCAGGACAACACCTGCGGCAAGCGCTTCGGCCGCCGCCTGGGCACGCTGCCGTTTGGCTATGACCACAAGTACACGTACGGCCATGTCGGCTACAATCTGAAGATCACCGACATGCAGGCCGCTGTCGGGCTGGCGCAGCTGGACCGCCTGGACGGCTTCATCGATGCGCGCGGGCGCAACTTCGATACGCTCAAGGCTCTGCTCAAGCCGCTGGAGGATGTGTTCATCCTGCCGGAGGCGACACCGCGCAGCGTGCCGAGCTGGTTCGGCTTCCCCATCACCATCCGCCCCGAAGCCGGGATCAACCGCGAGGAACTGGTCCAGCATCTCAACGATCAGAAGATCGGCACGCGCCTGCTGTTTGGCGGCAACCTGCTGCATCAGCCCTACATGAAGGGCCGCAACGTTCGCGTGGTCGGCGATCTTGCCAATGCGGATCTGGTTACCACCAACACCTTCTGGATCGGCGTCTATCCGGGGCTGACCGAAGATCACCTCGATTACATCGCTTCGACACTGGCAGCGTACGTTTCCAAGCGCCCGCGCTGAAAACCACTCGAACAACCAGTAGGAGCCAACAGGCGTGGATTTTTCCAAGATAGTTTCGCTGAAGGGTGAGTTCGAGGCCGAAGGCCTCGCGCGGGATGCGGTTGCGGCGGAGGCGGCATTCGCTGCTCGCAATGGTCTTCCCTACCTGGTGAAAATCGGAGGCTGCGAGGCCAAGTCCGATGTGCGTTTCCTCGCGCAGATCGGTGTCCGCAGCCTTGTTGCGCCGATGATCGAAAGCCCGTTCGCCATGAGCAAGTACATGGACATGCTGCCGACCGGCGCATTCGACCATGTGGGTGTGACGATCGAGACGATCGATGCCGTCCGCCGTATCGAGGAGATCCTCGATGCCGGCGTGAAGCTGGGCGAAGTGACCGTTGGCCGCACCGACCTGACCGCGTCGTTCGGAGGAACCGGTGTCGACAGCGACGAGACCGTTGCCATGGTGAAAACCGTGGCGCGTGCTGCCGGCAAGCGCGGCCTGAAGACGACGATGGGCGGTTCGGTCAATGCGCAGACGATTGCCCTGCTGCAGCGCGACACCGAGCTGCGCAGTCTGATCAACGCGGTAGAGACCCGCAAGTGCGTGATGCCGGTCGACCGGTTTCTCGAGGACGGGGCGCTGGATGCCGCCTTTGCAGTCGAACTGGCGCTGCTGGACCTCCAGCTGGGCTACCACGATACGGTTGCGGCAGCCGCGAGCTCCCGGCGTACCCAATTGAAGGCGCGCCGGTGATGGATATCAAGTTCGTCCTCGATTTCGACGGCGTGTTGTTCAACAGCGCGTTCGAAGCCTTTACCGTGGCGAACAAGGCGATTGTGGGCAACGATGCTTACCGCCAGGATATCACTTACGAAGAATTCCTCGCCTATCGGTCGGTGGTGACCGACGCTTGGCACTACAACCGGCTTTACAGCCGCGAACATGCCTTGCCGGCGTCTGCGATCCGGGGGTTCCAGCCCGAACCGATCGACTGGGAATTCTCGCAGCAGTTCTTCGCTGCGCGCAAGGAGATCATGACGGATCCGGACTGGCCCAAGGTCATGCCACCCTATGATTTCTTCTTTCTGCTCAAGCCCCTGCTGATCCGCTATCCGCACCGTTTCGCCATTCTATCCACCCGCAATGTCGGCTCGATCCGCGAAACCATGGCGTTTCATGATGTCGATGTAGTCCCGGTATTCGGGCAGGAGCATATTCGCGAGCTGGGCAGCAAGCTGGGCGTGGCCAAGAAGGAACACTGGCTTGATCCGGGCCGCTGGCTGGTCGTCTATGTCGATGACATGAACAGCCATCTCGAACCGTTCGAAGGCCAGATCCACCTCCCGCTTCATGCGGACTGGGGCTATGATACCGGCACGCCGGGCAGCCTTTCAGCCAATCAGATCCACACGATCATTACATCGCTCCTCACGATCGCCGAAAGAGATGCAGCGTGAAATACAGTGACCAGATTGGCGCATGCCTCAAGGCGGCGGGCTACACGCATTATTTTTATGTCGGTGGGGGCAACATCATGCACCTTACCGAGAGCCTCGATCGCTATCTGACCGGTGTGCCGGTGGTGCACGAGGTGGCGGCGGGCATTGCTGCCGAATACTTCAACGAGATCGCCGCCCCGAACAAGGCGCTGGCCCTTGTCACGGCTGGCCCGGGCCTGACCAACATCACCACCGCTGTCAGCGGCGCGTGGCTGGAAAGCCGGGAATTGCTGGTGATCGGCGGGCAGGTCAAGACGGCCGATCTTGCCCGCGGGCAGGTGCGTTCGCGCGGGATTCAGGAAGTCGATGGCGTCGCGTTGATGCAATCGACAACCAAGCGTTCGATCCGGCTAGAGAAGCCCGTTCCCCCGGCTGAACTTCTGGCGCTGTTTGCGGAAAGCTGGACGCCGCGCAAGGGTCCGGTGTTCATTGAAATGCCGCTCGACGTGCAGGCCGCAACGGTGGACGATGTGCCCATCCCGCCCGCGCCTTCGGCAACCGCCACGCTTGGCCGTGCGGCAGAGGCGGACATTGTCAACGCAGCCGCGCTCTATCGCACTGCGCAGCGCCCGGTGCTGCTGATCGGCGGCGGGGTGGACTATGCCACGGCGCAGGCCCTGCGCGCGCGGATCGTCACCAGCGGCATCCCGGTGATGACCACCTACAACGGCGCGGACCGCTTTGCTGCGGAAGACCCGAACTATCTGGGCCGGCCGAACACCTGGGGCCAGCGCGCTGCCAACATCGTCATCCAGAAGGCCGATCTCATCATCGCGCTCGGCACACGGCTGGGCATGCAGCAGACCGGGTTCAACTGGCAGGAGTTCGGGCGCGATGCCCGCATCGTGCAAGTGGAGATCGACCAGGCAGAACTTGAAAAGGGCCATCCCCGGGTCGATCATCCGGTGTGCGCCGATGCCAACGATTTCCTCAATCGCCTGGTGGCACAGCCGCTGCCGCGCAAGGACGACTGGCTGGTGGAGGCTCAGGCCATCCGGGCGCGCTTCCCCCGCATCGAGGATGTGAACAAGACCGGCGAAGGCTATATCTCGCCCTACCGCTTCATCGCCGATCTCGAGACAATCACCCGGGGCGACGATATCATCGTGCCGTGTTCGAGCGGCAGCGCCTTCACGCTTTCGATGACGCTCTACCGGCAGAAGCTGGGCCAGCGCGTGCTGACCAACAAGTCACTCGCATCGATGGGCTATGGCCTTTCCGGCGCGATCGGGGCTGCACTAGCAGGTTCGCCCCGCCGCACGATCCTGATCGAGGGCGACGGCGGCTTTGCTCAGAACATGCAGGAACTGGGCACGGCCGCGATCAACGACCTCAATCTCAAGATCTTCATCTTCGATGATCAGGGCCACGCCTCGATCCGCATGACACAGCGCAGCTATTTCGACGGCAAGTACCTCGGCTGCGATACCCGGTCTGGCCTTGGCCTACCCAACTGGGACAAGCTGTTTGCCGCATGGGACATCCCTGTCCTGCGTCTGCCGCTCGATTTCCTTTCTGACGCCGCCTTCCGCGCGGCGATGGATCACCCGGGGCTGCACGCCTTCATCGTCACGGTCGATCCCGAGCAGACCTACTTCCCCAAGATCAGCAGCCGGATCACGGCAACCGGCTCGATGGAATCCAACCCCATCGACCGGATGAGCCCGGAAATCGACTATCTGGCCGAACAAGCGGTTTTATCCACGCCGACACCTGCCTGAACGATTGTGAACCCGGTGCCTGACATAGACGTTGCCAATGCCCGGCTGACCGGCTTCCTGTCTGAACGGGTAGCGCGCGACGAACGGCGGATTGCGGTGGTCGGCGCGCGGGGGTGGATCGGGCGGACCGCGCTCGCCTTGCTGCGCGAAGCCTTGGGCGAAGACGCCTTCCAAGCCCGCGTGGTCTGTTTCGGATCATCGGCTGGGCTGGTGGACGGCACGATCCCGGTTTTGCCGCTGGCAGCACTGGCAGATTTGCCGCATCGCCCCACCCTGCTTCTGCACCTTGCGTTTCTGACCAAGGACAAAGTGGCAGACATGGCCCAGGAAGCCTACGTTTCAGCCAACGAGGCCCTCTCGGGGGCCATCGCCGGTGCGCTTAATGCCATCGGGGTGGACCGGCTGTTCGTCGCCTCGTCCGGCGCAGCGGCCGTTGCCGATGATCCTGCGGCTGCGCCCGATCTGCGGCTCTATGGCCGGATGAAGCGAGATGACGAAGAGCGGTTTGCGGCTTGGGCCGAGGCCGCTGCCGGAAGGCGCGTCGCCAACGGGCGGATCTACAGCGTGTCCGGGCCATGGATGAACAAGCATCAAGTCTATGCGCTGGCCTCGTTCATTCTGGATGCCCTTTCCGGCAAGCCGATCGAAGTCACCGCACCGCGCCCGGTGTGGCGCAGTTATGTTGCCGTGCGGGAACTGCTGGCGGTCGTCCTTGCCATGCTGACCGACGCGACCGGGCCGGCGGTGACAGCCTTCGAAACCGGGGGCGAGGCGCTGGAACTGGCCGATGTGGCAGCGGCGGTCGCGCGTGTCTGCGGCGGGTCCGTGCTGCGGCGCCCCATCACCGAACCCACTATCAATCGCTATTGCGGCGATGACGTGGCATGGCAGGGCCTGCTGAAGGCGCACGGCCTGACCCATCTCGCTCTGGATGCTCAAGTATCCGAAACAGCAGCATTCCTGGCCCGGGAGTTGGGCGCGGGGCCCTCGCGTTGACTAGGTAAGGCGGGCAGGATTACGGTGTGCTTGCTAGGTGTTTTCAGACGGATGCACGGGTTTCGCTCGTCCTCCGATCAGACAGGGAATGGTATGCGTTACGTTGGTAAAACCCGGTTGCGCCGCTGGAGCCGTGGCACGGTTGCTGCGCTCTGCCTTGGCGGCAGCGTGGCCGCACATGCGCAGATGGCGAACAACATTCCCAGCGGATCGCCGATCGATCCGGGACAGTCGCAGAATTCCTCAGGCCAATCGCAAAGGCAGAATGGCCCCAACAACGCAACGGGCGGCAGTGACCGGGTGGACAACCCCTACGGCACCAGCTCGTTGATCCAGCCTTTCGGGATTACCGGATCCGATCCCAACTCGATATATATGCAGCAGCTCCTGCTTTCGCGGGCGTTCAACGATCAGTCCCATCTGGTGAAGGCACCTGCCAGCCCCGGCGAGTTCGAGAAGTATCTGGAAGGCCTGCTGGGCCGCAAGCTCAAGCGCTATGGCACGGACCTGATCCTGCCGGCTCAGCGCGATTTTGCCGCACCAGCCGAATCCACCATCCCGGCCGATTACATCGTGCGGCCGGGCGATACCCTGGTGATTGCCCTCACCGGATCGATGGAGGGAAGCGTTGCCCGCACGGTCGAAACCAACGGCACGATCTTTCTGACCGGGGTGGGGCCGGTCAAGGTTGCGGGCGTGCGCAATGCCGATCTTGACCAGACCATCGCCCGGGCAGTGGGGGCCAAGTTCCGGGCGTTCCAGGTTTCCGTGACCATCCAGCAGCTGCGCGGCATCCGGATTTACGTGACGGGCCTTGCCAACAATCCGGGCGCCTTCACGGTCAGCAGCCTCTCGACGCTGGCAAACGCCGTGTTTCAGGCAGGCGGGCCTTCCTCCGGCGGCAGCTGGCGCAGCGTGAAGCTCTATCGCAACGGGCGCCAGGTCACCGATTTCGATCTCTACCAGCTGATGCGAGGCGGCCATGCGGTGGCAGATGCCCAGCTTCAGAACGAGGACGTCCTGTTCATCCCGCCGGCCGGCCAGCAGGTGGCCGTGATCGGCAGCGTGCAGGAAGAGGCCATCTACGAAGCCAAGGACGGGGAAAGCGTGGCCGACATGCTTGCAGCAGCGGGCGGCCCGAACACACTGGCAGACCGCTCGCGCGTGATCCTCTACCGCAACAATGGCGAGGGCACGCCCGGCCCGCGCGAGATCGAGACCCCGCTGGCCCGGGGCGAAAAGATCGCCGGCGGCGATATCATCCAGGTCCTCTCGGCAGGCACTCTGGCCATGCCGACGGACCGGCAATCGGTGCTGGTGCGCATCGAGGGCGAGGTGAACAAGCCCGGCATCTACTTCGTCGCGCCCAACACGCCGACATCGGAGATCATCAGCAAGGCAGGCGGGCTGACTACGAACGCCTACACCTTCGGGACCCGTTTCACGCGCCAATCAGTCAAGATCCAGCAGCAGGACAGCTTCCGCGAGGCGATCCGCCAGCTGGAACTCACCCTCGCCGCCGCGCCGCTGACGGCAGATCAGGCAGCAAGCCAGGCCGAGCGAGACAGCCAGGTGGCCGGCGCGCGCGCCGTGCTCGACCGTCTGCGCCAGACCGAACCCGACGGACGCATCGTGCTCAATCTGACACCCGGTTCGACCGCCCTGCCCGGCAGCATCCTTCTGGAAAACAACGATAGAATCTATGTCCCGCCGCGCGCCTCGACAGTGGGCGTGTTCGGTGCAGTTTACCGTCCGGCCTCATTCCTGCTCGACGGCAGCAGCCAGGGCCTGAAGGTTGAGGACTATATCGAGAAGGCCGGAGGCGAAGTCCGTGCCGCTGACAAGCGCAACATCTTTGTCGTCCGCGCGAGCGGCGAGGTCATCTCTAGCCGGCGCGGCGCGCTCAAGACACGGGTTGTGCCGGGCGATGTCGTGTTCGTGCCGATCAAGACGCAATCGGGTACGTTCTGGGCGAAGTTCAAGGATGTCACGACGACGTTGTTCCAGCTCGGCCTCAGCGCTGCGACGGTTGTGGCGGTGACCAAGTGACGCCGCCGCCGAGCCTCATCGATGCGTTCGTATCCGCACGCCCGTTTCGCACGTTCCGTTCGCGCGCGCTGATCTTCGGGCTGGCGATTGCGCTGATGGCGGTGCTCGCGGTGTTCCCCGAGCGCTACAGGGCTGCCGTGACGCTGACACCGACCGATCCGCAGAGCCTTGGCCTGAGCGGAACGCTGGGTCAGCTCGGCGCGATCAACAACGTGTTCGGCAATCAGGCTGCCGTCGAGATCGCCCTGCGCGTGAGCAAGAGCGTGCAGGTTCGCGAGATCGTGATCAGCCGGCTCAACCTGGAAAAGCGCCTCGGCATGAGCCGGCTGGAGCTCCATCGCTATCTGGAAGATCGGGTAGATCAGCGCTCGCTGCGCGGCGGCATCATCCAGATCGAGATGACCGACCGTGACAGCACGCTGGCCCGTGATGTCGTCGCGGCCTATTCGAGCGCGATGCAGAGCCGCCTTGCGGAAATCAGCCAATCGCAGACCACCTACAAGCGCAACGTGCTGCAGCAGCTCGTCACCGAAGCCTCGACCAATCTGGCGCGCGCGCAGGCCACCTTCGATGCCTTCCGCCTGAAGAACGGCGCACCGAACCCGCTTTCCAACGTCGACGTCGTGTCCATGCGGATCCCGCAGATCGAAGGGACGATCAAGGCCAAGCAGGTCGCGCTGGCCACCGCACGGAAGCTCTACACTGACGACAACACGGTCGTGCAGCAGATGCTGGCGGAAATCGAAGCGCTGCGCGTGCAACTGGTGCAGGTCAGGGAAAGAAACCCCGACGTTTCGACCACCGTGGGCAGCGCGGTCGCCACATCGAGCGCGCTGTTCAAGCTTGAACGCGATCTCAACGTGCAACGCGCGCTCTACGACAGCTACCTCAAGTTCCTTCAGGGCACGGCTGTCGAAAACCTGACGTCCACGGCCAATATCCGCATCCTCGAACCGCCGTTTATCGATACGGATCGCCAGATCTGGTGGCCGGCTGCGGCCGTATCGCTTGCCCTGCTGCTGATTTGGGGGATGATCGAGTTCTATCGCCAGCGCCCACCGGTGGGCTCAAGCCTGGACCCTGTCGTGCCATGAACAAGCAGACTGCGATTTTTGCCGGATCGCCGGTGGTGACGCCCGAAGTATCGGTCGTCATCGCCTGCCGGAACGAGGAGGACAACGCCGAAGCGATCGCCGCGGCTGTCATCGCCGAACTGGAGCCGGTGTGCGAAAGCTTCGACATCATCTTCATCGACAATGGATCCGCGGATCGCACGGTCGAGATCATCAAGGGCATGTGCGCCCGCGATCCCCGGATCAAACTGATCGTCAACACCCGCAACTTCGGCCAGATGCGTTCGCCCACCCATGGCATCTACCAGGCGGGCGGACGGGCTGTGATATCGATGTGTGCCGATTTTCAGGATTCGCCGACACTCCTGCCGGAGTTCGTCAAGCGCTGGCGCGCGGGCACGGACATCATCCTGGGCGTGCGGCTGAAGGAAAAGTCGAGCTACCTGCTCACCGTGATGCGCAATCTGTCCTACGCGCTGCAGCGGCGGTTTGGCGATTACGCCATCATTCCCAACGCGACCGGCTTCGGGCTTTATGACCGCCGCGTGGTCGACACGATCCGCCAGCTCAACGAGCCGGAGCCGTTCTTCCGGGGGCTTCTGGTCGAAACGGGCTATTCGATTTCGACCATTCCGTTCAAGCGGCCTGAACGCGCGGGCGGAAAATCCAAGAACAACTTCTTCACCCTGCTCGATTTCGCGCTGAACGGCCTTGCCGGATCATCGAAGAACCTGCTGCGGGCGCCGCTCTATGTGGCCTTCTTCATCGGCCTGCTGACCTTTGCGTGTCTGCTGGGTGCGGTCTTTGCCGCATTTACGGGCAGGTCCGTGCAGCTTTGGCTGTTTGCTGCGATGCTGGAAGGCCAGTTCGGCCTCACGTTCCTGTTCTTCGGCCTGCTCGGCACGCAAGTGGCACTGATCTCCGAGCGGACGCGCAACCAGCCGCTGGTCCTCGAACGCGAACGGGTGAATTTCCCGGAAGGATATTCCGCCCGTGTTTGAATGGAAATCTCCGGCGGAGTGGAAACGGCTGCTGCGCTATTATCAGGCGGGCGTCGTCAATACCGCGTTCGGCTATGGTAGCTTCGCCGCCCTCGTCGCCATGGGCATGAACATCTATCTCGCGCAGATTCTGGCGCATACTGCAGGCATGGCGTTCAACTACATCACCTTTTCGCACTATGCCTTCCGCGGGCACCGTCCGTCGCTTGGCCGGTATCTGGGCTCTTACGGGGTGAACTACCTGCTGAGCCTGGGCTCGCTGGCGGCCCTGGTGCATTTCGGGCTTTCGCCCTACGTGGCAGGGCTGGGTTCGATCGTGGTGGTTTCCATCATCAACTACTTTGTCCTGAAGCTGTTTGTCTTTCGCACACAGGACGCCTGATGGACCCGGCGGCCGACAGCAAGCCTGATGGTGCGCCGCACGCACCGCCGCGCAGCACTGCCTTTGCCGCGTTTTTTTCCGATGACCGCTGGCCCGAATGGGTGATGGCCACGATCCTGGCCGGCTTGCTGATCAAGGTCATCGTGTTCACGGCCGTCAATCTCTACTTGCCGCAGCCGTTCTTCTACGAACCCTCCGATACCTTTGCCGACTGGTTCAACACCGCGTTCTGGGCTCGCAATGCCGGCACTTACGATACCTGGACCACCTTGTACCCGCCGCTGACCTTCGTGTTCCTGCGCATCTTCGGGTTCGACCGGTGCTACCCGCAGACGCAATCGGTTGATCCGAGCGCCGGCCTTGCCGCGCGAGACTGCGACTGGCTGGGCATTTCGACGATCTTCGGCCTGTTCCTGATCGATCTGGTGCTGATCTACCTGACCTTGCGCAAAGTGGACCGGCGCACCGCGCTGCCGCGCAGCCTCTGCGTCGGGCTCGGCTGGCCGATGCTCGACGGACTGGAGCGCGGCAATCTGGTGCTGGCCTGCTTCGCCTGCTTTGTGCTGGCGGTGGGGCCCTTGCTGGGCTCTGCGCGAACCAAGGCCGTGTTCGCGGGCCTTGCGATCAATTTCAAGGTCTACCTTATCGCATCAATCCTGCCGCTGGTGATCAAGCGTCGCTGGCGCTGGGTGGAGCAGGCCGTGATCGCCACGGTCTTCGTCTATCTCGTCAGCTTTGCCGTGATGGGGCGCGGAACCGTGACCGAGATCGTGCGCAACATCCGCGATTTTTCCAGCAATCCCACAACCCAGGTCCTCGATCTGTGGCCGGCGGCAACCTACAAGCCGGCCATCTCGTTCCTCGCTTCGGACAGCTTTCCGATCACGCTGCTACTCGGCAGCCGGATGGTGGAAACACTGGAACGCCTGCTCCCGCTGCTGGTGATGACCGGGCAGGCGGCGATCCTGATCGCGGCAGGGCTGGCGGCGCTGCGCCCAGATGTGATCACCCGCACGCGGCTGGTCACCCACGGGACGATGCTCGCGCTGATCACGTCTGAAGCCGGCGGCTATACCCCGGTGTTCTTCATGGTGCTCGTGCTCATGGAGCCCTGGCGCGGATTTGGCCGGAAATTCGCGATTTCGGCGACGTATCTGCTGGGGATGTCGCTTGACTTCACCCTCGACAAGCTGCCTTCGATCGTCCGCGATTCCTATATCGGCAATACCCAGACCATCGTCGAATTCGGCGTGACCGCTGCGCCGTTCGTGCGCCCCTTCGTGATCCTCGCTATCGCTTTTGCGATGGCCTGTGTGACCATTCGCGAAGTCTGCGCGGCCATGTGGCCGCAGCGCGTGGCCATGCCGGTGCGCGCGCTCGCGGGCGGCGAGCGCGCCAGCAGTCTGGCCTGACAACCTCGATCCCGCGGTAAAGAGAACGCCAGTAAAGTGTGAATCGCTTCGGCGAGCCCTGCCCCGGGCTATGAAACAGCACCCCGGCGCATTCGCGAACACCTCAAGCGGCTTGCCATCGCGCACGGGTATGTCGGCGAGTGACTGGATTACCGCGACTACCAACTTACCTGGGTGGGACAGTCGTACCAGTATGACGTGCCGGTGGGTAAGAAAGGCATCCTGGCCCAGTTCGCTGGAAAGCGTGTGCGGTTGGTGAGTATCTATAGCGGGCAATTCAGGCGTTGGGTTAGGGTGGGCGCTGTCGGCTGAAGCGGGCAGTAGGTGACGACCCGGGCTGCTCGCTGGCGTATTGACGAAGAGCGGCATGGGCGGCAGGAACCACACCGGTTTGCCTTGGCTCCTGATGCTGCGTTGGAGCAGGTCAAAAGCTTGGCCTTTGATTCAGGCGAGGACTGCCCTTGCGCCGCGCTGAGAACCGGCGCGATGAAGTCGAGGAAACAATGAAAGAGACAGAGCTGCAGCGCCTTGAGCGCATTGAACGCGAGGGGCCTGTGACCCAAGCGCAATACACCGCTGCCGAACGCAAACGTCTTGCAGGTACCGCCCGCCAGTACACCAAAAACGATTTCAAGCCTTTTGACCAGTCATCGTCCTGAACCCTGAATGACGACCACTTTAGTTGCGACCCGCTGTACGTCCCATGGGCTTGCCCTCTGTAGGAGTGTACGGACTCGTGGGACATCTTTCATGCTGCTGACTGGCAGCCAGGAGGATGGAGCGCAACAGTCGCGATCTGAAACGGACGTCACTCCGAAGCGGGTCTGGCTGCGTTTGCGGAGATCCACGCGACATCCGTGACGCGCCGTACTCCTTCGATGCGCCGCAGTTGGACAACAACATCGACCACCTGCCTGATGTAACTGCCGATCGCATCCCAACCGATCCCGGTCCGGGCAGTCAACGCAAGCAAGGCGATCTGATCGAGCGCACCCTGAGGCGAATCCGCATGAACCGTGGTGATCGAACCGGGATGGCCGGAGTTCACGGCTCGCAAGAAACTGAACGCTTCGGCGCCCCGCAATTCGCCAAGCAGGATGCGGTCCGGGCGCAGGCGCAAGGCTGCCTGGAGGAGCTGTTCGGTATCGACTTGGCCTTCACCGCCATCGCCGCGGGTGGCTGTCATGGCTACGACGTTGGCGTGGTCCAGCTGAAGTTCAGGGGCATCCTCGATCGTGACGAGGCGCTCATCGCGCGGGATGCATTTAACCAGCGCGTTCATCAGGGTGGTTTTCCCAGATGATGTTCCGCCCGACAAAATGATTGTCTTACGCGTGGCAACCGCAGCCCGAAGAAATGCGCTGTAGTTGCCCTGACTTTGCAAATCGGCGAGGTCGCGCTGGGTCTGCGCGATGTCATTCAACCGGACATGCGCAAACAGGCCAGCCTGATCGAGCTCTTCCAAGGAGCGATCCGACATGCCGTGGCGACGGATCGCGAAGACCGGCCCCGACCGCACGACAGGCTCGCCGATGATCTGGACGCGCGTTCCATCGTCAAGGCTCGCCGAAATCAGCGAGTTCTGGCGATTGAATGCCTGATGGCTGGTCGCCGCGATTTGCCGAGCAAGGCGATCGAGCAGGCTCGACGTCAGTTCGGGCACATCGAGCCGCTGGATCGGTCCATTGCTGTGTTCAAGCCAGACTTCGCCGGGCTGGTTGATCCATACATCCGTCACCCCGGGCGCATCGAGAAATGGCCGCAGGACCTGGAGGTATGCACTGAGGTAAACGCCGTTCACGTCAGCGCTTGCCTGTCACGCCGGTAAAATCGAGGTCCCGGGCGATGAAAACCTGGATTGGCGAGCCGGGGTGAACGATCACTGTCGGAGCGATATCGATCTCCTTCTGCAGCGCCAATGTGGCGACGTTGGCCGCCTGGGCTTGTGAGCCGATGATGATCGAGGTGCTCGGAGATCCGATGCTGTTCGCACCGGCCTGAAGCCCTGCGTTGAGCACCGAAAGCAGGATGGCGTTGCCGAACCGGCGGAAAAAGTGCGTGTGGGTCTCACCCGAGACGCCGCTTTGCCCCGCGCTGTCAGTGGCCGGGGAATCGAGGTCGACCGACAGGCCGGCCGGTGTGATCAGCCGCGACCACACCACGAACGCGCGTGACTGTCCGACGGCCACGCCATTGCGATATTGGCCGATCAGCCGCGTTCCCCGTGGGATCAGCACCGTCGTGCCATCATAGCCGCGCACATCGCGCCCGACGATGGCCCTCACGAACCCGGGCAAATCGGAGTTGATCCCGGTTTCGAGCACGGCCGGAATGATCGTGCCTTGCGGCGCGATCCGGGCGGTGTCCGACATGCGGCTGGGCACCACCGACGGCGTACCGCCGCCCAGCTGCGCGCCGAGCCCTGACTGTCCGCCTCGGTCATTTGGAGGAGGCGTCTGCGAGGGTGATCCGCCAACCGAGGCGTTGAGCAGGCCGGCCACCGGCCCACCGGTAGTGCCGGCCATGTCAACCACCAAGAGCGGACCATGATAGCGCTGCGATACGGTTTGAGGCGCTGTCGGCAACGCGACCGTTCCGTCCATCGGGGTATTGCTCGCACCCATGACCCCAGCGTCAGGCATGCCACCAGTGGCGGGCATTGCGCTGCTGAGGCCCGGCATCAACACGGCCGGGGCCTGCCCATTGGTCCCTCCGGCCAGCATGTCAGGTGAAGTGGCGGCAAATCCGGGCCCTGCTCCGGCGGAAGCGCCGCGAAGCTGAGCGCCGTTCGGCCCTTGTCCTGCGTCGGTATAATCACGCGCACCACGGAGGCCCAGAAACACCATCGTCCCGAACACGACGACAGCAAGGCCCCCTAGGATCGGCAGCGTCAGCGACGGTTTGCGGGCAACAAGCGATGGCGGCCAGGCAGTCGGTCCGACGAACGGCGACGGTTCGTCGCCGCCAAATTGGGGGTCTGTCATGGCTTGGCCCCCTGCACGGCGGCACGTTCGACCCTACCATGCTTTGTCCGGTGCGGAACGAGTGTAGACCCTTCGGCCAGGTCGGGATGAAAGGCATCATTGTAGACGCGAGTGACCAGCTTGCCGCGCCGCAGTTCAAACACCGCGGCCAGCCGATCGACGACGACATACCCATCGCGATTGGCAAGGTTGGTAACAGCCAGCGCGCCGCCGGCTTCACGAACAAAGATTGCGGGCAAATCCATTGTCTCGGCAAATTTGAAATAGGTTGCCTTGCCATCATCGAAGACCCGCGTCGGCAGAGCTTCACGCGATCCTTCATAGCTATAGGCGGTGTTGACTTCGCGCGGGCCAGTGGCGGCGGGAGCCGCGGTGGCGGGATCATCAGCCCTTGCCAAAAGCGCAACCGGGGCGTCGTGGACGAAATGCAGCGCGAAGACCTGCTCGCCGGGCAGTACACCGTGCTTGCGTGCAGTTGACGTCAGCGCGAAGTAATAGACCCGCTGGTCTGTCACCACGGTCATGTTGGTTGCTGCCGGTGCCGCCATGGCCTTTACAAACAGCAAGCTGGCGCGGTGGTTGGGGGAAATCTGCCATTCGGTGCTTTCACCGATCGAGACTGTTTCAATCTTCTCATCGCCGCCGAAATCGATGGTCACGGCAAACCCCGGTGTGGTCGCGAGTGGCACGATCATGTCGGGAACATATTCGATCAGTTGCACACGTGGGTCCGTCGCGGCCGCCGGGCTTGCCTCGGCCGGGCTGTTGGCGTGCGCGGGGGCGCAGACGACCATGAGCAAGGCCAGTGTCAGCGGCCGCCAATCGTGCGTGAGCCCGGCTTTCATGGCCGCTTCCTTGTCCTGCCCGCGCTGGCCGTGCTGCCGGTGCGCAAATGCGCGTTACGCCAATAGGCATCGCCTGCCCGTGATCCTGATCCGTTTGCGATTGTTGGCGGCTGGTTCGCCAGAACCGCACCCGACGCTGCATCGATGCGGACGACAGACGCACTGCTACCACCCCTGCGGCGGCTCGCGCCTGCTCCGCCGAGCGTCAAGGCCAGACGGTCCGCGCGCGACAAGACCTCTGCAGGCTGGGCCCCGAGGCTTTCGCCGCTCACACCATCCGCCCCTCTTGCACGCCCGCGATCGCCGCTCCGGCGTGGCAGGCCAAGGCCGCCGGCAATCGCGAGGCCGGCTGCCGTCAGCGCCGCCTGCGCCGCGGCAAAGACGAAAATGATCAGGCTGAGCGTATCGACCGTGGCGAGGCGGATGTGTCCGTTTGTCCTGCCTGCGGCCAAATCCTGAGCCCACGGTTCGGCCGTGACGAGCAGGATCATTGTCGTGGTCCAGCACAGCAACGGAAGCATCGCCACACCCACCAGAGCCCGCAACCAGCCCCAGAATAGGCCTGCCGTTTCCGCCAGCAGCGCCAAGGCAATGAAGATCGGTCCGATCGCGGTCAGGATGCCGACAGCGACCATGGCCATGGCCAAAATGCCTGCGGTGCTGATGAACAACGTCGACTGCGCGGTCCACAGCTTTTGCGAAGCCAGCGCCTCACCCCCTTGTAAGAGCACGGGATTGGGACCGGCCTTGTGACCCAGATCTTCCGCATGGGAGCCGATCTCATCATAGAGGGCTTGCAACCCGACCAGCGGATCGGCGGCAAGCGTCGAACCGCCCTTGCGCAAGGGTTCGGAAACGACCTTGGCCACTTCGTAGGGCGCGTCGGCCGCCAAATCGAACACCAGCGTTTCGAAGACCGACCAGTTGAACACGAGGCTCAGCACGAGGCCGATCTTCAGCGCCAGCATCGGGGCATCGATGACGCGCGTCTGGCCAATGCCAAACATCATGCGGAAACCGATCAGTGCAACATAGATCACCAGCAGGCTGGTAAGCGCGGCAGGGAAGAAGGATTGCGGACCTGACAGCGCGAGGTAGGCCGCCTTGGCATAGCCTTCCACTTGGCAGTCAACCGATCCCAGAACGCCGCGAACGGCGCCGAGACTGTCTGCTGGTCCTGGACACGTCATCATCGGCGCTGCCCCTGCACGGCGCTGATGAACGGGGCCAGCCAGTCCTGCGGATCATCGCCCAGTTGCTCGCGCAAGGTATCCAGCAGGCGCACGGAGCGTTCGGTACCCGAAAGGACCGGGATCAGATCCTCAAGTCCCGAAAGATCGAGACGCACCACCGCGCTGTGGTCCGGCCGCTTGACAAGCATGCAGCGCGCGGTGTCGGGCAGACTGCGCACCAGCGCGAATTCGTGCTCAGTCAACCCGAAGCCGGCGATATAGTCTTCGCTGCGCGCCTTGGGATTGGGCAGGAAGAACTGCGTAGCAGCCTGTTCTATGATGGCCCCGGAAATCCGGCTGTCCAGCGCATCGCCGGCGCTCTGGGTGCAAAAGCCGACTACGCCGTTGCGCTTGCGGATCGTCTTGTTCCAGTCCTTCAGCCGCCGGGCAAAGACATCGTCGTCAAGCGCTTTCCAGCCCTCGTCGATCACGATCATCGTGGGTTGGCCGTCGAGCACTTCTTCGATGCGGTGGAACAAGTACAACATCGTTGGCGTGCGCAAGACCGGGTTGTCGAGCAGTTCTGTCATGTCGAAGCCCGCAATCGCCTGCGCGAAATCGAGGGTGTCCTCGGCATTGTCGAACAGCCATGCATGCTCGCCGTCGCCCAGCCAGGGCCGCAGACGGGCGCTCAGGTCGCCTGCACGCGGCACCCGTGCGCCGGCCAGCATTTCGCGCAGGAAACGCAACCGGCGCAAGCCCGCGGGTTGATCGAAATTGGCGTCGATCGCATCGGCGATCACGGCAACTTCCTCGACGTCCAGCAGGTCCATGCCGCCGAGAAGTACAGCCAGCCATTCGCGCAGGAACGCCCGATTGCCGGGTGTATCGGGCAAGAGCAGGGGATTGAAGCCGGTCGGGTTGCCGGGTGCAAGCCTGTGATATTTGCCGCGTGCCGCGCGGATGAACGGTTCGCCGCCCCGATCCTTGTCAAAAAACACGATGCGCGGCCCATACTTTTCCGCCTGCGCCATCAGGAAGGTCAGGAGCACCGTCTTGCCCGCACCGCTCGGGCCAATCACCGTGAAGTTGCCCAGATCGCCATAGTGCAGATTGAGAAAATACGGCGTGTCGGCAGTGGTTTCGAGCACGGCCAGCGCCGGTCCCCAATGGTTGTCGGTAGCCGAGCCTGCCGGCGCATCATGGAACGCGGCGAAGCTGGCGAAGTTGGCCGCCGATATCATCGCCTTGCGCGCAACGTATGCAAAATTGGCGGGAAATTGCGCCCAGAAGGCCGGTTCCAGATTGATGTCCTCGCGTACGCCGACACCGCCGGCTTCCCCCAGCGCAGCTTGAACATCGGCCACGGCGCTATCCAGCGCGGGGAGATCCGGCGCGCGCACCAGAACCGTCAGGTGGTGCTCGCCAAAAGCCGCGCGCCCGGCGCCGACGTCATCGCGCGCTGCCGCAAGTTCCTCGCGCAGGGAAAAGGCGTCGTCTTCGGCGGCGCGCAAGCGCCGCAATGCTGTACCCATGCGGCCCAGTGCTGCCTGCCGCTCCATGAACGCAAAGCTTTCGCTCAGGACCATTTCGTGCGGCAGCCGGGTGATTGCGTCCAGCATGCCGGGGGCAGACAGCGCCGGATAATCCTTGAGCGAGACGATCGCCGCATAATGGCGCGGACTGCCATTGCCGGCGCCGATTTCCATGGCGTCCAACCCGAATGTCAGCCGCCGGTCAGGGATCTGTATCGCAATCTCGTCGGCACTTGTCGCCACGCGCCGCATATCGCCGCCCAGCAACAGGGCCAGAAACGCGGCGATCTCCGAAGCCTCGCCCGCATCGTCGCGGATAACGCCCAGCGCGCGGGCGCGATAGGGAGCCAGCGTTGCCAGCACGGCCTCCCGCGCGGCCTGCATGCGGCGCAAATCTTCGCGCTGAACCCCGGCGCTGTCCCGGCTCGCCCGCAGGAACCGGTCGATCCAGCCGACCCCGCCCCGGAGCGGGCGTTGCACCAAGGTCAGGTAGTGGGTGTTGCGAAACAGGCCTCGTGCACCCAGGCTTTCGTGCCAGCGCGCATCGAGCATCTGGCAAAACGGATCGCGGAAGCCGCCCGCGCTCTCGACCTGGGTAGGCCGACGGACGATGTGGTGATAAAGACCGAGGCGGGAATTGGCGATGCTGCGCAGCAAGGTCTCGCGCAGCTGCTTGCGATAGCCGATGTCGGCATCGTCGGCTGTTTCGCCTGCGAACCCCTCCACCTCGACAACTTGAAGCAGGGTTCCATCGCGGGAGATGACCGTGTCGCCATCGAAATGCCAAGCATAGGGTAAATGCTTGCCTATCGGCGTTTCGCGCCGCTGCAACTTTGCGCCAAACCCGTAACTGATGGCCATGCCTGTCATGGTCAGCCGTTCAGGGCGTGTACGAATTCGCCGACCAGAAACCGAAATTCCTGACCCGCGGGCAGCGGCTGACGCGGGTGATCCACAGATCGAAAAAACGCGGATCGCGAAGGCAGCCCATGACGCCCGCTGCGTGGATGACGAGGGCTAGCAGAAGGATGGCAAATCGGTGAGTCATCAGAAACAGTTCGATCGTCGCAATCAGGTTGAACACGGCATAGCTGTATGTCACCCCCGCCACCATCTGCGGCCGGGTCAAGGCGCCGAACAAGGGATCAGCGGCCAGCCCGCTCATGGCGTGCCAGCGGCCACACCGCGGATTCCGGCGACGATGGTTGCCGCGCCGAACAGGATGAAGGCGCCCAGAATGACCGTCATCCCGCGCCGCCAGTCAATCCGACCGGTCAGCATCATCAGTCCGACAACGGCGACCGCGATCACTGCCGCAGTGGTGGCCAGCGAGCCCAGCAGGGTGCCTTCGACCCAGCCCAAGGCCGCGTTGATCGGGCCGGACCCGGCCGGATTGGCCTGAACCCCTGGTGCTGGTGTCACCACAATTTGACCCAGCGCGGAGCGCGCGCCCGTCAGGGCGACGACGGGAGCCCAAAAGGCCTTTCGAAGCATGTTTGACGCAAAGCGCACCGTGGTCCCCTCGTTATCCGGCAGGTCTTGTGTTGGTCTGCATGGCACGACTTGCCAGCCGCTCCAATACCGCAGCGACATAGGCGCGGGTTTCCCGCCATGGCGGCACGCCGTTATAGCGATCCACCGCGGTGGTGCCCGCATTGTAGGCGGCCAAAGCCTTGATCAGGTTGTTGTCGTAACGGCGCAGCAGGCTGGACAGCAACGCGATGCCGCCCGCTACATTGGTGCGCCAGTCGTGCGGGTTGACGCCGAGGCGCGCGGCCGTGGCGGGCATCAGTTGCATGACGCCAATGGCGCCCTTTGGCGACAACGCGCCGGGATGCAACCGCGATTCCTCCCAGGCCACGGCCTCGACCAGCGCAGGGTTCAGACTGTGCCGGCGCGACAGCGTGGTGATGGCCGCCAGAATTGTTCGCGCGCGGGCCGGCCCTGTCAGTTCATCCAGCTGCCTCGATGGCACAGAGCTGGACGGCGCGGCTGTCTCCGGTGTGCCCACGCGGTCTATCCGGGCGAATGCACCGTCATATCCGAATTCGAACACGTCCGCACGGGCCGACGCCCCCGGCACGAGGAGCGCGAATGCAAGCATAGTTCTCACAAGGGGTACTGCCATGAGCCAGGTATTTGCCACCAATATCAGCCGTCGCTCATGGTCGAGCCGGGGAAAAACGGCAGCGAGCGCTGGCGTATTCCCGTCAAACGGGCCCACGCGTTGGCGATCGCAGGGGCAACGCAGGGGACACCGGTTTCACCAACGCCGCCGGGGTCCTGCGTGCTGGGAACGATCGTTGTAGCGATCACCGGCACATCGCTCATCCGGGCTACGCGGTATTTGTTGAAATTGCTCGAAACCGGCACGCCGTTGGTGAACAGGGCCTGCTGCCACAAGGTGGCGGCCATGCCATAGATCAACCCGCCTTCCAGCTGCGAGGCCACCGAGTCCGGATTGACCACCGTGCCGCAATCGATGGCGACGGAAAGCTTTTTCACACGCAGCGTGGTGCCGCTTTTGCCAACCTCGGCCACGATGGCGATATAGCTGCCGAAGCCTTTCAGGAAGGCCAGCCCCTGGGCATTGCCGGTTGCCGGTTTGCCCCAGTTGGCGAGGGTGGCCACAGCATTGACAACGCCGAGCCCACGCGAGTCTCCTGCGAGCAAGGTGCGCCGGAAGGTGAGCGGGTCCTGCTTCAGCAGCAAGGCCATTTCGTCGATCGCGCTCTCGACCGCAAAAGTGTTGTAGCTTTCGCCCACCGATCGCCAGTAGCCAAGCGGCAATGCGCAAGGGTTGGGCACGAATTCGATCTGGCGATTGGCAATGGCGTAGGGCAGGCTCACCGCACCCGCGACAGCGCCGGTGTCTTCGGGATTGCTCGGATTGCGCTGCGCATTGATTGAGAGGGAAACGTTGCGATAGACCAGCGCAGTCGGCAGGCCTGCCGTATTTGCGCCCAAACGGACGCGGATTTGCGCGCCGGGCCGATACTTGTCGTTCGAGAAGTCCTGCGGGCGGCTCCACGTCAGCTTCACGGGGCCGCCGATGGCCAGCGCGATCTGCACCGCCTCGGTCACGTAGTCCTGCTCGATCTTGCGGCCGAAGCCGCTGCCGATGTAGGGTGTGTGAACTTTGACGGCTGTCATCGGCAGGCCGGTCAATTTGGCGACCGTGGGTAAGACGAAGCCCTGCGCCTGGGTCGGTACCCACAATTCGATCTCGGTCAGCACCCCTGCGGTGTAGGTCGGTTTCACCGTGCAGTTGATGACTTCCAGATAAGTGTGGGCGAGCATCGGCAAGGTGTAGGTCGCATCAATGGACTTTGCCGCACTGCCCAAGGCCGCGCCGGCATCGCCCGATGTTTCAGCCACTTGCGGCACCACGCTCGTTGAGGTCAGCAGGGCACTGCCCGCCTTGTACAGGCTGGTCGTATCGAGAAGGGGCAGATTGGTGGGCAATGTCCAGACGACGCTGAGCGCAAGGCCCTTGGCCGCGCTGAAAGCGGCATAGGTATTGCTTGCCACCACGGCGACCGCGGTCGTCAAATTGATCAGTTTTGCGCCGCTTGCCTGTGTCGGCATCGTCTTTACGGTGCCGCCGAGCGTGGGACAATGGACCGTTGTGGCATACACCATGCCGGGCAGGACCACGTCGATACCGAAAATAGCCGAGCCGTTCACCTTGGCTGGGATATCCAGCCGGGGCAGCGCCTTCCCGACAAGGCCGCCGCTGTCGAGCAAAGGCTGCGCTGCTGGCATGGGTAATGTTGCGGCCTTCGCCACCAGCTCGGCAAAGGTGTGGAAGACCCCGTTCTGCTCCACCCGGCCACCGCTGGCCAGCGTCCATGTGCCGCCGTAAAGCTGCGAGGCGGCCGTCAACAGCAGCGCGCGCGCCTGGGCAGCAGCCTGACGCATCGGCCGATACCAGCCGCGCATGCTCGTGCTGCCGCCGGTGACTTGTGCGCCGAACAAGGGATTGCCGAAGCTGGCGACATTGGCCGCCGTCGTCACCGAGTGTTCGCCCCGCACCTTGGTCCAATCGAGGTTCAATTCGGCCGCGGCGAGTTGCGCCATGCCGGACATGATCCCCTGGCCCATTTCGGTCGACCCGGTAATGACAGTGACAAGGTTGTTGCTGTCGATCTTGAGATAGGCGCCAAGCGGGCTTCCCGGAGCAGGCACGAGACCCGCGTCAGCGACCGCATTGGAGCCGGCCAGATTGGCCGATGACTGCATGACGAGTGGCACGACCAGCGCCGAGGCGGCAACCGTTGCGGCTCCACCTGCAATGAAACCGCGGCGTGTCGTGGTAAGATCTGAGGCTTCGGCCATTATCGGCTCCTCTGCTGTCGCGGTTTACTCAAAGGGTGCTGATCGCCTTGGCGATGCGGGGGTAGGTGCCGCACAGGCAGACATTGCTGAGCTCACCGGCAATGCTGCTGCCATGATGCCCGGCCTTCATCGCGGCGACGGTAGCCATCAGGAAACCGGACTGGCAATAACCGCATTGCGGGACTTGCGCGGCGATCCATGCGGCCTGCGCCTTCTTGCCATCGGCATCATTGGCGAGCCCCTCGACGGTCATGATGGTGCCGCCCGCGACTTCGCCAACGCTGGTGTCACAGGTCTTGATGGCCTGACCGTTGGCGATGACCGTGCAGGCGCCGCAGATTTCAATGCCGCAGCCGTATTTCGTGCCGGTCAACCCCAGCACGTCGCGCAGCACCCAGAGCAGCGGCGTGTCGAGACTGTCGACAGTGACCGTTCGTGCCAGCCCGTTGACCGTGAGATTGACCGTTGTCGCCATCGCTGCATACCCCAGATGATTCGCCCATCTTGCAACGGGCTGGTCGATATTGCTGTCAAACGCTATGACGCCATCAACCTTGCAGACCCTCAGCTAGCGCCCGCCCGCTTACCAAAAATTATGCAAGCAGCCTTAAGTGAAATAAACCTTAGCGCGCGACCGGAGCCGCTGTGGCCTGAAGCTTCAGGGTTTTGCCGACCAGTTCCACGCGCAGGTTCATGATCGACGCAAGATCGCGCGCCGTGCGGGCCCCCGTGGTCACCGCCAGCGAACCGGAGAAGCGGCGTTCCTGCAATTCGGGCGACACGGTCAGCGGCATGCCGGTCAGCCGCGTGATGTCTTCGGCCACCACACGCAGCGGGACATCGACGTAGCTAAGCGATCCGCTGCGCCATGCAGCAAGGCCAAGCCCCGCTCCGGGTACCTGGCGCAGACCGCTGCCTTCGCCATAGATCACGCCATCGCCTGCGCCGAGTTCCACGGCAGCGGCGGGCGCAGCGCGGCGTACAACGACTTTACCTTCGTGCACGGCGACCCGTACGCCTGTCCGGTCGGCCACGACGTCGAAAGCGGTGCCGATGTCCTCGATCGTCAAAGGCCCGGCGCTCACCCGCAGAGCGCGTGACGGATCGTGGCGAATGGCGAAACGGGCCTCGCCTTCAATCGCGAGCTGTTCACCGGCCACGGCCAAACGGCTGTGCGGTGCCAGCGTGATGTGCGATCCGTCCGCCAGCGCCACGTCGCGGGGGGCGTCTTGCGACACGGTGACCAGTGCGGCGGTCGAGTGCCAGACCGGCAGGCCCACGACCAACGCCAGCGATGCTGCCACCAGCGCACTTGCCGCCAGCAATCGCCACCGATGCGCTGGCGCCTCGCCCGGTTCGGTCTCGGTCGTTTCCATCTCTGCAGCGAAGGGCGCTACTAACGCCGAGGCGTGATCGACCAGCAGAGCATCGGCCATGGCAATTTCATCATAGGCCGCACGGTGGCGCGGATCGGCTTCCAGCCAATGCGTGAAGCCATCCCAATCCATGGCTTCAGCGCTGCTTGCAATGTGCCATTGCGCAGCCTTTAAGATCATGTCCTCCGGGAGGTGATTGCCAGCGGAAATTGCCATTAGTCCTTGCCGGAGGATGATCGCCGATCATGGCCATCGTCGTCAGACGTCGCGAATTTGCCATATCAGCAGTCCGCATTAACCATGGGTGGCAGAATTCTACGTAGATGGCGCAGAGCCACGACCAGATGCTTTTCCACGCCGCTGCGGCTGATGCCCATGATTTGCGCCACTTCTGCCTGGGCGAGGCCCTCAATCCGGTGCAGGCGCAAGGCTCGGCCTGCCCCTGCGGGCAGGGCGGCAATCGCCTCGTGCAGTAAACGCAGTTCCTGCTGCTGCATCAGCAGCGCTTCGGCATCGGGTGCCGGATCGGCGCGCATTTCGGGTAGGGCTTCGTCCACGCCCTCAGCAGCCAGCCAGCCGCGATCCCGCGTCATCGCGCGTCCGCGGGCGCGCCGTGCATCGAGTGCCAGATTGTTGGCCATGCGGAAAAGGTAGGCTCTGGCATTCCCGACCGGACCGGGTGATGCAGAACCGATCCTGACCCATAAGTCTTGCAACAGATCGTCCGCGTCGGCCGGATCCGCACTCCGCGCCCGCAAAAACCGCAGGAGCGCCGCACGCTCCGCCGTGAACACGGCATAGAGCCCTGCATTCGCCGATGTCGCAGGCCGTTCGTCCGCATCGGTTTGCATCAGGTGATTTTCCGCACCATTCAAAGGTGATAGGTCAGCATCACCGTGGCCCTGACAGGGGCCTGCGGCGTGTATTGCGGCGTCGCCAGGCGAAACGGATTCCCATATGAAAATGCGTTTCCGGTGCGGCTCAGCAGGTTGTCGATGGCCAGCGACAGGCACGTGCGGTCCCACCGCAGGGACGCGGCCAGCGCGGTTTCAAGGACATTGCCGGTCGGAAGATCCAGCTTTGGATCGAAGCTCAGGCGTGCCGGGCCCAGCCAGCGCAATGACAGCCGGACATCACCCTGCCCACCCAGCAGGGTAAACGCATGATCGAGCCCTGCACGCACCGTGTAGTCCGGGATCATCGGCAGGTGCGCATTGACCAACGACACCCCTGCGGCATTGCGGATCAACCTCGCGCGTTGCACCGTGCCGCCGGCAGCGATCTGCCAGTCATGTGCCAGCTGCAGCGTCATGCCCAACTCGCTCCCTTCGATCCGGGCACGGCCGACGTTCTGCGTTTCCACCAGGCCGTTTGACTGGAGCGCATCGGCCTGCATGTCGTGCCACCAGGTGATGAAAGCTGCGGCATCGAAGGTCAGCTTGCCATGCTCCCCGCGCCAACCGGCTTCGAGAGTGGCAAGGCGATCGCCGGCGAATGCGCTCGCCTGACCATCTTCGCCAAAGGTCAGCCCTCCCTGGCGGAAAGCCTCGCCGTAGCGGATGAACAATAACTGGCCGTCATGCGGGTGCCAGAAGAGGGCCCCGGCCGGGCTGAACCCCCGCTTGACCGTGCGCTGGTCGCCGGAAACCTCCTCGACGGTGCGCTGCACTTGTTGCACGCTGACAAAGAGCCGCGCTCCGCCCTCGATGTCGAGATTATGGGCAATCGGCAGGGTGACCGTCGCAAATACACCGGTATCGAACGCGTTGCGCACGCTTACGTCAACGGCCACATCTTCGCTCATCGTGGCCACGGGAGCTGGCAGCATGATCATCGCCGGGACCGCTTGGCGGATGGCCGCGTCTCCCTCCGTATCGGGATCCTCGACGGCGCTCGTACCCGTCAGGTTGCGCAATTGATGGTCACGCGATTCGGTATGTGCCGCGCCGATCAGCCAGCTCGCTCCGGCCACGTGTCCCGAAAGGCGAAGCTCGCTTTCCCAGAGCCGGAACTGGCGGTTGTCGTTGAACAGGCTCGGTACATCGACGCCCAGCGCTGCTCCCAGCGCAGAGGCCCCGATCGCGGCATCGAGCGTGGCGCGCACATGATGCCACGTAAACCCTGAAGTCGCATCGAGATGGACGCCCCCGACCGCACCGCTCAACTTGAAGGCCGCATGCGCGATTTCGGTCAGGTGTGGTTCTGCTTGCTGATAAGGTCTGGAGCGTTTGCCACGTTCATAGACATACTGGCTGTCATCGGCGCGGATGCGCTGCGCAAGGCCCGAAAGGTCGATCCGCCAACCGGGACCTGGAACAATGGCCAGATCGCCCCGCGCCCCTGTCACCCTGCTCCGGTTGGTTGTCTGGCGCGTTGCGGTCGTGATCCAGCCCGGATCAAGCTCGCCATAGCCGACCAGCCGCAAGCCGACGCCGTCCGCGATCACCGGCAGGTTGATCATGGCCGAACCAAGAGCACCCAGGCGGCCGATGCCATTGGCTGTGCCCCCGGCCGACACCATGGCCTCGCTCCGGTCAAGCCGCACCGGCTTTGGCACAATCTGATAAATCCCGCCCAGCGCGCCGGTACCATACAGCGATCCCTGCGGGCCCTTGAGCAATTCGACCCGCTCGACATCAACCAGCCTGAGGTCTGGATCGGGCGCGGAAAAAGTCAGCCTTTCGCCGTTGAACACGACTGCGACCGGCGACTGGCTGGAGCCGTTTAGCGGGGTATCGGCAACGCCGCGCAGGAACATGCGATTGTTGCCTGCACCGAGCGCCGTCAGCACCAGGCCATCGGTACCGCGCGCGACGGCGCTGCTGGCGGTCGAAGGGGAACCCTGTTCGTCTTCCCCGAACGGCAAGACCGCTATGGCGCGCGGCAACATCGCGATCCGGCTTGCCGTCTTGCTTGCGGTGACCACGATGTCTCCTACCCCGATGACCGCAGGTGCAGGGGAGGGCACGCGGACAATGGACCTTTTGACCTGACGGGCCGGCCCGGGGGCGGCGAACGCGATCTCGATGCGCCACAGATTTTTACCGATTCTCCGCGCAACATACCCGCTGTGGTCCAGCATCTGGGCAAGCGCGTCCGATGCTTGGCGCGCATCGTGGACGGGCCGGGTCATGATCGCGGGGATTGGCCCCTCAACCCCGACGGATATGCCAAACCGGGCGCTGACCTCGCGCAGTGCGTCGGGCAAGGGGGCGGCAGGAAAATCGCTTCCGGCAGACCTGGCCGACTTTGCCGATGAGGGGATCGCCCATGAAAGGGCAATCGCAAATCCCGCCACCGCGGCAGCCAACCGGCCATGCTGGAACGTTCGAAGGAGCATCGGCGAGCCTTGGATCAGCCGTGCATCAGGCTGCAGTGCCGTTGCACAATCTGGTTCTGCTCCCAAGTCAAACGCACGTTCGGCGGGTTGCGGGTCCTGCGAGGTCAACCGAACGTTCGCCCGCGCTGGTGCATCCATATCTCCCGGCTCATCCATTCGCCTGCCTGCCCCGCACATCGCCATGGCGGCGCCCAACCGGGTCGGTATTGCAAAATCCCCTACCACGCCATACGTACCCACCGGAGCAGCGAAGCATAGCTGGCAGAGCCAGACTCCCTCGCTTCGGACAAGGCGACCACCCATCCGACCTTGGCGTAGCGCGGCGCGCTCGGTGATCGCTGAAACCGGTCGCTTGAATGGGCTACAAATGGCGGCGTGGGCTAAAACGGTGGGCGGAGACCTCCTCTGCTAAGGGCGCTAGCGAGCCTCCGCCCGGATACCAACGATGTTTCTTCCATCGGCGACCGGCGAGGCACAGTAGGCCGCCCACGCGGCCAGGAGCTTCACACGCTTTGGGAACAGCGTGCCGCGCTGATACGCCGCCTCGGCCTTGTCGGCGAGTTGGTGCGCCATGGCATGCTCAATCACCTCGCGCGGGAACGAGGTGCTTTTCCCTGCCCAGTCGCGAAACGTTGAACGGAAGCCGTGCACGGTGATCGCGTCGCGGTCCATGCGCCTTAGCAGCATGGACATCGCCATGCACGACAGCTTGCTTCCAGTCCTGACTGGAAACAGTGACGCTGCTGCCTGAGGTTGCGCGGCTCATAGGAACAACCGGGATCGGCAGCCTGATGCATATATGATGCCTAGCGGACCGCCGCGCCTAGCGCGACGGTCGCTTCCACGACTTAAGTGCTTGAAACAATGGTGAGCCCTGCTGGGTTCGAACCAGCGACCTACTGATTAAAAGTTTAGGAGTGCACCTTATTTTTCAATAGGTTATTTACTGGTTTATTGATTTAGTTTATTACTTTTATCGAGGTTTCGGCAGGTTTGCAAGGGCTTGATAGGCTTGAAAAAATCCAAACATTCGCTCGACGGCGAGATTACAACCATCCGGCGCGGGGTAGCAATCTACAAGACGCGAGCGAGCCCGTATTGGTACGCGAGGATCTGGGACAGCCGCACCCAGCGCAACACCGTCCGTAGCTCCCGTGAAACCTCCAAGATAAAGGCTCGTGCCTTTGCCGAGCAGCTTGCGATCGACCTGCTGGGGACCAAGCCTCCCGTCCCGAAGGACCGGACCTTCAACTATTATTGCCGCCGCCTGATCGACAAGATGGACCGCCTCGCCGCCCAAGGCGAGCGCAACGCCAACTACACCAAGACCATCGCCAGCTTCATCGAAAACAAGGAGTGGGGCTTGATGGAGGCGTTCAAGCATCACGATATCACGGAGATCAGGACCAAGGATTTCCTCGAACACCTCGACCGGATCGGCAAGAAGCGTCCCGACCTGTCATCCTCCACCCGCAATATGCTGACGGCGACGTTCCGGAACGTGATGAAGGTTGCGATGCTGGACGGCGTGATCGATTCCGTCCCCGCAACGCCAAGAACGCGGCAGCGCGATAATCCCAGGTCTTACTTCCCGTTCTATCCGCTCGTGCCCCGTAAGGAGTGCGTCTACACCAACATCCGCAAAGCCGCCAAAGACCTCGCCAAAGAGCACCAAGCAAAGCTCAGGGAGGCTGCCAAGGGCAAGACCCCGAAGACCATCCTTGATGACCGAAAGCTTCGTGTCGTTCCGATTACGGATGAGCTCTACGATCTGATCCTTTTCACGACCTACTCGTTTGTCCGCCCGACCACCTCCGAGTTATACGCCCTCAAGCACGAGGACATCGTGGTCGCGGAAAACCCGACCCGGCGCTATACCATCGGCAAGCATGGTGCTCTGACCCCTGACCAAGCACGTATGTCCTCCGATATCCCTAGGTTATCTTCGTATTCCTCGATCAGCCCGACAATCTCGTGTCGCTCGATCGGCTTCGGCATTTCCTCCAGCATTGGTCCCTCCATCGGCTGTCGATGTATTTAGGGTCTGCCAAACGCAAAAACCCCCGCCGAAGCGGGGGTAGCGTTTCTTATAGGAAATGGTCGTCGGTTTAGGCTGCCATCACAGCGCACCCGTCATCGAAACTCACGCAATCCCTAATAACTGAGTTTGCGTGCTGGAAGGGCTGGCAAGCTTTATCCGTAAATCGCTTGTATTTGCGGCTTACAGCCTGTTCAGCCTCCATCCACGTCTTATGCTGATTATAGCCAGCGTACTCCAAAGATTTGAGAACTTCGACGGGGCTCTCCTTGAATGCACTTCTAACATCATCAGCAGTGCAGTACGGACCCAGAAGAGGTGGATTAATGCCCTTCTTTGGCTTATAATAATTCCAAGCGAATGAGCGCTGCTTGCATTCCTCGATAGCCGCGCTGAGGTGAGCGCGCATCCGCCTGTTTGCGGAGCCGCCTTCACCGGTGGGCGTATGGGCGCTGTCCGACGAGGAGGCTTTGGAGCTGATCGAACTGGGTCGAGACGATAACGTGCTGCTGGTTGCGATCCCGCTGGACTACCGGCGTCGAGCAATCACCCTGGGGATCAACAAGATCCTCAAGGAGAGCGAAACGCGAAAGCGCGGTGAGAAACGGGTCAAGACCAGCAAGGCGCGCTATCCGCTTGCTAAGGCTTCCGAGGTGACGGCTCTCAGGGCGACCCTAGACTGCTATGACCTCAGGCTAGCCAACCCCAAGATGCCGCTGTGGCAGATCGCTCAGAAGGTTGGGGTGTCTGCGCGGCTGACAGCCGAGGAGCTCAAATCCAACGATGCCGCCGCCAAGGACAAGAAGCTGTCGATGACCTCGGGCGTGAGCCGAAAGCTCAAGCAAGCCGAAGCGATCATCGAGAACGTGGCGAAGGGGCTGTTTCCGGTCGGAGCGTGATTTCTGATCGGCAATGTGCTGCCAGTCTGTGGGATCGTCGGTGGTACGTTCATCGTTGTAGATCACGCAGCGGTATATAGAAGGTGGGGACGGCGCGTGATTCGATCAAGCTCGACACCGCCTCTAAGTTCGATTGACGTAAAATCGGCAAAAGAACGGAATCAAAATATTGTTTTTCCTCTATATTTTAGCTCTATTGGATTAAATTTTTCACAAACCCCAGTCATGAAAATTTTAAATTCACTCCCATCTTTCAGATAGTGAGTGGTTTCATCTGTTAGCTTTCCGTTAATTCTACTTATATCAAAAAATATTCGATCATTTTCACTATTCCCGAAAGGATTTTTGGCTAAAACCCGAGCGAAAATCTTTTTGTCATTAAACCCACATTCTGCCGATAATATCTCGTTGTGAACCGATCTATATCCGCACCAATTCGGACTCCAATCGCCAATATCTTCGACCCACGCTCGTATATCGCCTGGTTCAGCTCAGTAATAAGAAATAGAATTTTTAACCTTCATGCCTCCGACCCATCCATTAGTCTGGCATTTAACAAAAACTACGGCGGATGAAGGCTGTGCGTAGCCTTGCTGCGACAGGCACAGCGTTACAAATGTCAACGCTACCGCAATTTTTCGCACTGGTCGTCCCCGTTTTCTGCTCAGAAACTTACACTATCCCGCTCTGGTCAGTTTGATCAGGCGCCACTGATGATCGTAAAAAACTGCAAATTGAGTAAAATCATATCAAACTCTAATTTGGATATGAAAATTATCAGAAATCAAGCCACTTACTATTGAAACAATATTGTCTAGTCTTTTGCCGCCATATTGATTTTTCAATAAAATTTTGGGTACAAACGAAATCGTTCCCCCTGCAATTCTTAGAAGGATTAACCTGACTAGCATCTGCTCTGTACTCTGACACGGCATAAGCAGCTACAGCTTGATCAAAAGCGTTAGAACTCAATCGATACGCTACATAGCGTTGAATTTTTTCATAGGAAAAAATAATTTCATACCAAAATTGCCTTGTAACTCCGATCTTATCGGGGCTAGAGTGTTTGACGGCTGTTTCTGCCGAAAATTTCAAATTTTCTTGACGGTCTTTGTCGGTATCTCCGTACATTTCTTTAAAAAATTCGATGCAATAAAACGCACGCAAATCGGCTGTCCTCTCCCATAATTTTGGATTTACATCGCTCTTTGCCGTCTCCTGCGCGTTCCCCTGCTGTCCCACGCACATCGTCACCAAAGCCAACGCTGCCGCAATTTTCCTCACTCGTCGCCCCTGCTTTCCGACCAGACCGAGAGGCTATCCCGCCCTGGTCAGTTTGACCAGACGCCACTGACGATCATCAGTGAGAGTGCCGATTTCCGATCAGAAACTGGAGGGCAAGTCAGGGCTCCGTCACTGCTGGACTCGGAGGCTTATGGCTCTCCAAACTCGTCCAGCGCAACGGCGCGAAGGCACTAGCCGCGAATCCCGTGCAGCTCCCTACCCACACCGAGATCACGGGTGTAAAAGTTTATTAGAGTTTATTACTTTTTTACGCCGCAGGATGAGGCTTTGCGCTCATCCTATCCCTTTAATTTTAAAGGGTAAAAGTGGTGAGCCCTGCTGGGTTCGAACCAGCGACCTACTGATTAAAAGTTATTGATGAAACGGTTGATTGCCGAGGCTCAGCTTCCGATAATGCGGGTTTTTGGTGGTTTTTATCTCCTCCCGTCGTCTGACGCCATTGCGAATGTGATTGCTGGTGCTTACTATGTGATTGCTAGAGCAGCAAGGAGGCAGGGCGGTGGCAACCGGAACAATCACGAAGCGCGCAGTTGATGCGATCAAGGCAGGGACGTCCGACCTGTTCCTCTGGGATGATGATCTGTCGGGTTTTGGCGTGAAGGTCACGCCAGCCGGTGCCAAGGTCTATCTGCTGCAATATCGCGTTGGTGGGCGCGGTAACCCAACCCGGCGCTATACCATTGGCAAGCATGGTGCTCTGACCCCTGACCAAGCACGTACCCGCGCCAAGCAGCTTGCCGCGATGGTTGAGGGCGGCATTGATCCGCGCCAAGCCGAGGACGAAGCTAAGGCCGCTAAAGTAGAGGCGCAGCGTCTTGCTGATGAACGCGCGCGGCTTGAAGGCGAGCTAACATTCTCGCGGCTCGCTCCCAAGTTCATTGATTGGTACGAAAACGACCGCGAACGCCGTCCGTCCAGTGTCGCGCTGGCGCGGCTGGTGATCGATCGATACTTGAGCCCGGCGTTGGCAAATAAGCCCCTGCCTCATATCACCCGCGCCGATCTGCAACCCATCCTTGACGCAATCCCCTCGCATAAGCGCGGGATGCGCCGTGCTGTTTTTGCCTATGCCTCAACCCTGTTTAGCTGGGCCATGAAAGAGCGGGGGGTCGTCGAAGTTAATCCGCTGCGCGCGATGGCGAAGCCTGATGCCCCCAAGGCGCGGCAGCGAGTGCTTGCCGACGATGAGCTTGCAGACCTGTGGCGCGCAACCGATACGCTGGCGAAACCGTTCAATGCGTTCTTTCGCTTGCTGGTGTTGACAGCGCAACGGCGCAGCGAGGTGGCTGGGATGACATGGGCAGAACTGGACCGCGATGCCCAAATCTGGGTGATCCCGGCGGCGCGCGCCAAGAACAAGTCGGTGCAGCTGGTGCCTCTCACTGACGCGGTGATTGCTGAACTGGACCAACTGGCACTCGCAGTTCAGGTAAAGGCCCAAGTCAACGATCTGGACGGGATCAAATGGCCGAAGCTGGGTCACGTTCTGACAACGACCGGGCGCACCCCCATTTCGGGGATCACAAAAGCCAAGAACGCGCTCGACAAGGCCATCGGCGAGGCGCGCGGTAGCAAGGAAAAACCGGCACACCTTGAAGCATGGCGCATTCATGATTTCCGGCGCACGGTTGCAACCGGATTTCAGCGGCTGGGCGTCCGGTTCGAGGTGACAGAGGCGGTCCTCAACCACGTGTCCGGTGCAAGGGCAGGCGTGGCGGGCATCTATCAGCAGCACGATTGGAAAGATGAGAAGCGGGCTGCCCTAAAAGCTTGGGAGCAGCATATTGAGACCCTAATCCATCCAAAGGATGCCTCGAACGTGGTGCCTCTCTCGGCAGGAAATCAGCGGGCATGAACGGGTTGGTTGATGAGCCGGTAGTTCGATGGATCACGCCGGGGGAGGCCATCAAGCGGCTGGGGTTGGAGCGGACGGAGCGCGAGCTTTTCAAGCAGCTCGTTACCGAATTGCCACCAGACGCGGTGTCTGGATTGGTTCGGTCCGATGGCTATGCCATGAACGGTATTCCTCAAAATAAGGGAGGGGCGGCGGTTGAAATGACCGCTTACAGCCTCGACAGTCTTCGACTGTATCTGGCCGCAGCAGCAGGCCCGCAAGACGATGCTGGCGAAACCACCTTACGTGCCCAAATCGTCGATCTGGACACCGAAGCAGGCTTGGTGCGACTGCATATCCACCATCGGCTTCAAGTACCGGACGAGGCAGGCGATCCCACATTTCGAACTGAAGATGGCGTGCTCCTTTTTAGCCAAATTCGTTTTGACGAACGGAGGTTTCTTTCAACCTATCCCGGTGCATCAGCGGCTCGGCCTGCAAGGCCGCGTCAACGCAGCCAGCCTTCCTCGTCGGGAATGACAGACGGGCAGATTGCCATATGGATACGCTCAAGCGATGTGACGGACATGAAGAATGGATGGAGGCTCTTCAAGGTCTCTCAAGGGACGCAAAGTCCCAAAAAGTCAGTCTTCGAGGATGTTTGGCGCGAGGTCTATTCTCAAAGGAAACGGGGCAGGCCAAAAAAGGCTCCCTGACCAGCACTTAATTCCCTACATTCATTTTTGCGGGGAATTGTTCGTATCATAGCTGGGGTGTCGCCAAACGAATGGAGGCGACATTGGACGTTATGAACACGAAGGAGGCGGCAGGATATGTCCGTCTCGGGAAGCCCACTCTTGAGCGTTTTCGCATCAGCGGCGGCGGCCCTGTATATGTAAAGCTTGGATCGGCGGTGCGTTATCGCAAGGCCGATCTTGATGCATGGCTTGCCAGCCGCGTCACCCGCTCCACCAGCGAGGGGGCGGTGGCATGATCGACTTGGATCAAATTCGCAGGGACAACCCCTTGCCGGAAGTGGCCGGGAAGTTGGTGGTCTTGCGGTCGGCTGGCAATGAATGGGTAGCGCGCTGCCCGTTGCATGCAGACCGCTCCCCCAGTTTCACCATCTTCGACAATGGCCGCCGCTTCCATTGCTTCGGCTGCAATGCATCGGGTGATGTGCTTGACCTTGTGCAGCGGGCCTATGGCGTCACGCTGCAAGAGGCAGCGCGGATGCTCGGTGCAGGCGATGTACCTAAGGCTCGTTTGCCGAGGCTCACCCCCACTGACAAAACCGACAATACCGCACACGCTCGCGCAATTTGGGATCGGGCTGGGCCGGTGAATGGCACGGTTGCCGAGGCATACTTGCAGTGGCGGGGTATTGCGCCGCCCTTCCCGCAAGACTTGCGCTTCCTGGGGCTGCCCTACCCCGATCACGGGCGGTTGCCTTGCCTTGTCTGTGCAGTGCGCAACGTGAGCGGCGAGGTTGTCGGCATTCAGCGCATCTGGCTGGCCGATGATGGGCAGGGCAAAGCTGACGTAGAAAAGCCGAAGCTGTCGCTGGGATCGATCAAGGGCGGGGCTATCCGGCTGGGCGATTTGGACGACACGGGCTGCGTAACTGTGTGCGAAGGCCCCGAGGATGGCCTGTCGTTGGCGTTGATGTTGGGTGGGCCGGTATGGGTAGCGGCTGGCTCATCGTTTTTGCCTGCCATGCAGTTCCCTCCGGGCATCAACTCCATCCTGATTGGTGCGGACAATGACGCAGCGGGCCGGGAAGCAGCCGAAAAGGCTGCGCGCACTTATGCCACGCGGGGACTGAACGTCCGCATTCTGCGGCCCCTTCAGGGCTTCAAGGACTTTAACGACGAATTGCGGAGTGCCGGACATGGCCACTAAGCCCGAGATGCACGACCGGCTGGAGCAAGCCGAGGAATTTGATAGCTGGCCCGAACCGCTCGCACTGCGAGATGAACTGCCTCGGGTGGAGGCATTCAAGCCTGACCTGTTGCCTACGATGTTGCGCGGTTGGGTGCTGGACATTGCCGAACGGATGAACTGCCCTATCGATCTGGTAGCCATTCCGGCGATGGTGGCTGCTGGCTCGCTTCTGGGACGTCGCATTGGTATCCGTCCTCAGCGTCATACCGATTGGCTTGAAGTCGGCAATCTGTGGGGCTGCGTTGTCGCGCCTCCCGGCAGCATGAAGAGCCCGGCGGCCAGCGAAGCACTGGCACCCATCAAGCGGCTTGAAGCGAAGGCCGCAAAGGCAAACGAAACGGCTCGTGCCGAGTTCAAGGCAGCAGAAGCGCTCCACAAGCTGGAGCAGGACAAGGCTACGGGGGAGGCCAAGAAGCAGCTCAAGGAATTCGGGCCGGACGTGGCGAGGGCTACCTTGGCGGCAGTTGCGGAACCTCAGCCGCCGAGGGAGTGGCGCTATTTCACCACCGATGCCACGGCGGAGAAGCTGGGCGAGATTTGTGCAGCCAATCCCTTCGGCATCATGGTCTACCGCGACGAGTTACTGTCAATGCTGGACGATCTGGACAATCCGGAGAAGGCAGCGGCACGCGGCTTCTTCATGGCCGGGTGGGGAGGGCAGGAGGGCTACACCTTCGACCGGATCGTTCGCGGCACGGTTCGGGTGCCTGCCGTTAATCTGTCGATTTGTGGCACCACCCAGCCGAACCGTATCGCTAGCTATATGCGGGAAAGCCTGCGCCGTCGTGATGATGGCATGGTGCAGCGCTTCCAGCTTCTGGCTTGGCCTGACTTTGTAGGCGAGTTCCGCGAGGTGGATCGTCACCCGGACAGTGAAGCACGCCGGATGGCGCACGAGTGCTATCAAGACTTGGCCGAACTGAACGTGCACGAGGTTCGCGCCCAAGTCGATGACTTCGACGGATCGAGCGGGGTGCCTTTCCTGCGGTTTTCCGACGAGGCACAGGAAGTGTTTTCTGATTGGCGCTATGGGCTGGAACGCCGCCTGAAGAGTGACGAAATGTCGCCCGCATTGGTGGCGCACCTGTCAAAATATCGCGGTCTGATCCCCCGGCTGGCGCTGATTTGTCACCTTGCCAACAATGGGATTGGCCCGGTTTCCCTTGAAGCAGTCAAGCAGGCACTCGGCTGGGCGCGCTATCTCGAAACCCACGCCGTGCGGGCTTATGCCTCCATTTCGCTCGACAATGCCGAGGCCGCACGGGCTATCTGGCGGCGCGTGGTGCGGGGCGATCTGCCCCACCCCTTCACGGTGCGGGACATTCAGCGCAAGAACTGGTCGGGCCTTGGCGACAAGAACCGCATTACGGCAGGCTTGGACGCATTGTGCGAGGCTGATTGGTTGATGGCCGTTACCGGTGAAGCCAGTGAGCGCGGAGGGCGTCCGTCCACGCTTTACCACCCCAACCCCAAGGCATTGCGCGCCTGAAACTCCCCTGCAAGGCACTGACGAAACCGACGCAACCCCTTTTGTCGGTTTTGTCGGTGCTTGCTGATTTAATTAAAGAGAAATTTCATTATTGCACATCGCCTTGCGCAAAACAAATCATTGCCTTTTTCTCTAGTTATCCCATTTTAAGTTCGAAGAATTAAATTCTATTTGCCTTACGCCATTTTGAAAAAACTCAACTTCAATAATTACTTTTTTAGATAATTTAATATTTCTCAAAAATTTACTGAATGGCGTTAAAAATATTACATCCAATCTTCCATCAGATGGCTCGTGACAAATATATTTTTCAATAGGCCTATCGTCAAATCTGACTGATACTTGATCATTATTAAATGAACTGCATTTAAATTGACCACGGTCAACGCTAATAGTTACATCGCTGCCATATGCAGGGGTTTTTCTAACACCGAGAGTTGCAGTAGACCCTCCGCCATATGGCGAATTGAAAGATAATTTTTCGTCACTGTCGATCAGTGCCATCTGTCTTTTCCCGCCCCTGATTTTGTCAGCCTCCTCAAGATATCTCCAAGTCGCCGGACGAGTTGGCGTTGCTGTTGCGGTTGGGGCCGCCCCATCGCCCCCCACAGCATCAGCAATCATGCGGCTAGCCGTTCCACAAACATCTTCCATTTTTGCTTGGTCTGCCGGGCTTAGTACATTCGCAATGTCAGCCTGCCGCAGGTTGATGCACTTTTCATTTTCTTTCATCGCATCTTGCAATGCCTTTTGGCGCCTGATCTCCGGGCTATCGCAACCATTCATTAGTAGCAGTACGGGAAGAAGCATTCGTTTCATAACCTACTGTCCTGATCGAAATGTGCGTTTTCAAAAGGCAGATGTCCGCCTTGGGACACATCTGCATTTGCACCTTGCTCACTCATGGCCCCCACCCCCCGATAGGTTCCTTTTCAGCCCACCCTTGCAAGGGTAACGCGCGACCCCCGAGGGCTCTCTAGCGGTAATACGCAAACCCGTTTGGTACGCAAAATTTTTAGCGAGTGCGTGGAGCGGCCACCACTGACTTCGCGGGTCCCTCTCGGGCAGTGCCCCATCGAGGGTAACGCGCTACCTCGGAAACGCGCTACTGACAGATATGTCAATTATTTCCCACTTTGTCGGTCAAGGCAGCCACATCCTGAACTCGTTGCGGAGTGCAGCATTGTAGTTGGCTGGCTGACGCAATGAGGCCCAGCCGCGAGCGAGGACAGCGCACACCCTTTGTTAGGGTAGATTGCGTCCTCCCCGGAGACAGGATGCTTGATGACGCTGAGGCGGATGTCATAACGGGATCTACCATCAGGGCGACGGCATGACGATCTTCGGCTCACTGTTACGACAAATCGACGATCCCGATTTCAGGCTGAAGCTGGTGTGCAGCCAGATTGAGGTCAAGCTCGGGCTCGGCGCAGTAGAGCTACGGCTTCTTGGCTCCAGCGACCATGCTGAAGTCTATGACATCGTGTCCGAGCGCATGGGTGATAACACACTCGTCGTAAAAACGCCGCCATTTCGACGGCTAGGGGATCAAACACGGGATGGGCGAGACGCTTTTGACGCGGGCTGTTTTGCCATTCTTGGTGAGATGGGTGCCCTCAGTCGCATCGGAAACTGTGCATTCGTGAATGCAGCCCAGTACGCGCAATTGGCCTACGATGTGCCCATCTTGATTTTCCGTAAGCGCCACGGAGACCTACGCCAGCTAATCAATGCGAGTACCAGCGCTGGCGACATGTTCGTCCGGCTGGCCGCACTCCATATGATCGCGCGAGGACTGGTCGCTGCGCAATTGAAAGGTGTCCTCATTCATCAGGACCTCAAGCCAGAAAACATCCTTATCGACTTTGCGAGCAAGCACTTTCAGCTCGATGGCGACTTCCCGGCACTCGTTATTCCGCGCATCAACGACTTTGAACTGATGAACCGGTTGATTGGCAGAAGGCTACGGGGCTTCAGGCCATATCTCCCCGCAGAGCACTATGCTGACGCTGGTCAGGAGATCGCTCCGGACAATCGCTACGACATTTACAGCTTGGCCGTCATTGCCCACGAATTGCTGACATGTGGTTTTCATCCGATACCTAGCGCCGATCCGAAGGGACTGCACTGCTCGAATTACGTGAACGGCTTCACGAGTGGCTTCAGCAGTGAGGAAAAATGGAAGAAGTTTGCAAGAAAGCCTGCAAGCGAGAAGCCTCTCCCTGCAATCGAGGACCGCGCGCTTGCAGCGGTTCTTAGCGCAGCACTAGACCCGGACCATCGCAACCGTCCCGCAGCGGCGGAGATGGCTGGAGCATTTGCCACGGCGATGGCACGACAAGACCCGAAAGCAGCTGAGCAAATCAGTGTGACCGTCGACTGGCTGGAGCAATCAGGTGAGACAGGCTCTGGTGCCTCTGGACGCTTCCCGGATGAGGCTAGGAAAATTCTAGCGGGCGCTCCAGAGTGGCCGGTAAGCGAACTGGGATGATCGTCGCGTCCCTTACAGCCATAGCCAAGAGTACCAGATCACCATGCCCAAACTGACCCAACAAGAACTCGAACGCCACCTGTGGGGCGCGGCTGACATCCTTCGCGGCACGGTCGATGCCGGGGATTACAAGCAGTACATCTTCGGCCTGCTGTTCTACAAACGCCTGTGCGACGTGTGGGACGAGGAATACGAGAAGCTGCTTGCCGAGACGGGTGACCGCGAGGAAGCGGCTGACCCCGATGAGCACCGCTTCCACATCCCAACCGAGCACCGCTGGGATGCCATGCGCCAGCAGTCCACGCAGATCGGCCAGCGGCTGAACAACGCACTGGCGGCCATCGAAGATGCCAACCTGCGGCTGCGCGGCGTTTTCAACTCGGTGGACTTTGCCAATCAGGATCGCTTCTCCGACGCCTTGCTGGAAAAGCTGCTCGCCCATTTCGAGAAGCACCGCCTGCGCAACGCCGACGCGCCAGCCGACATGCTTGGCGACGCCTACCTCTACCTGATCAAGATGTTCGCGGAGGGTGCGGGCAAGAAGGGCGGCGAGTTTTATACGCCCCGATCCATCGTCCGGCTGATGGTCGAGATCATCGACCCGCGCCCCGGCATGTCGGTTTACGATCCAACGTGCGGATCGGCGGGCATGTTGCTGGAGGCGGTGCAGTATCTCAAGGATCGCGGCGAGGATGCCCGCAGCCTGTCGCTCTATGGGCAGGAGAAGAACTTCGCCACATGGGGCATCGCCGAGATCAACTTGTTCCTGCACGACGTGGACGACGCCTTCATCGCCAAAGGCGACACGATCCTGTCGCCCAAGCGGTATGATCCCAAGGCCCGCGAGTTTGTCGAAGGCATCGGGGCCTATGACCGGGTGCTGGCCAACCCGCCGTTCTCGGAAAAGGTGTGGGGCTACGAGGTTTGGCAGAACGGCGACCCGTTCGGGCGTGATGATTATGGCTGCCCGCCCAAGGGCTACGGCGATCTTGCCTTCGTCCAGCACATGCTCGCCAGCCTCAAGGATGACGGCATGCTGGCGGTGGTGGTGCCGCATGGCGTGTTGTTCCGTGGCGGGGCCGAGGGGCGCATCAGGGAGGCCATGCTGGCCGCAGACGTGATCGAGGCGGTTGTCGGCCTTGCGCCCAATCTGTTTTACGGAGCGGGCATCCCTGCCGCCCTGCTGATCTGCCGGAAGAAAAAGCCAGCCGACCGGCGCGGCAAGGTGCTGATCGTCAATGGCGATGCCACCTATCAGCCCGGCAAGGCGCAGAACTTCCTGACCGACGATCATGTGAAGGCGTTGGCCGAGGCGGTGCATGGCTTCGCCGACATCGACAAGCTGGCCCGTGTAGTGCCGGTGGCCGAGATCGCCGCCAACGGCCACAACCTCAACATCAGCCGCTATGTCCAGACCGGCGCGGATGCCGAGGCGGTCGATGTCGCGGCGGAGGTGGCCAAGCTGCAAGACCTGATCGCCCGGCGCAATGATGCCGAGGCCGTCATGTTTGGCCATCTCCAGAGGCTTGGCTATGTCGATTGACGTGCCGCAGGGCTGGCAAGCAGCAACGCTTGGCAAAGTGCTGGCACGGGCAGAAGGCGGAGGCACGCCACCTCGCGATGTCGAAGGATATTGGAACGGGGACATCCCGTGGGCCAGCGTGAAGGACATTGTGAAAGGCAACGGCTCGATCCCGGAAGAAACGATAACCGCCGCTGGGCTGGCCAACTCGACATCGCGTGTTGTCGCTGCGGGCACCAACATTTTCGCCGCCCGTATGGGTGTAGGTGCGGTGACACGCTATCCGATAGACGTGGCGATCAACCAAGACCTGATGGCATTGACACCGACCAAGGGGCTTGATCCCGATTACCTGTACCACTGGCTACGATCCAAGAAGGCCGCCTTCGCCGCCGTCGCCACAGGCACGACCGTAAAGGGCATCCGCAAGGATTTGCTCCTGTCGTTCCTGCTTCCTCTCCCGCCTCTCGATGAGCAGCGGCGGATAGCCGAGGTGCTGCGGTCGGTGGATGAAGCGATTGCGGCGAAGGCCGCTCTGCTCGACGGCGTCAAGGCTGCGAAGCAAGGCACGATGGATACCGTCCTATCGGGCGGCTTCGACGAAGTTAGGCTCGAAACACTGCTTGCGGACACACGGTATCCGATGCGTAGCGGCCCATTCGGCAGCGCATTGCTCAAGTCCGAACTGCAACCCGAGGGCATCCCATTCTTGGGCATCGACAACGTGCACGTCGAACGGTTCGTGCCGATCTTTCGGCGGTTCGTCTCCGAAGAGAAATACCGGGAGCTTGCGCGCTACACCGTCTATCCCGGCGACGTGATGGTCACGATCATGGGCACGGTTGGGCGCTGCTGCGTTGTGCCGCCCGGCGTGGGCACTGCCATTTCGTCGAAGCACGTCTGGACGCTCACTCTCGACGAAGACCGCTACTCCCCGGCATTGCTGGCATGGCAGATCAACCATTCGCCGCCCGTGCTGGAACAACTGCAAGGGTCGGCGCAGGGCGGCATCATGAGCGCCATCAGTTCGGGCACGTTGCGTGACCTGTTGGTCCCGTTGCCGTCGCCAGCCGAAGTGCGCGAGATTGAGGCGGTGTTGTTGTCGTTCAATCGGCAAATCGCCGCGCTTGAAGCCGAACGGGATCAAGCGAACCTCTTGAAGGCCGCGCTCTCCAACGACCTTCTCTCTGGCCATGTCAGGGTGCCCGCGTGAGCGAGTATCGCCTCGCCGAAAAGCCCGCGATGGAAGTGCTGGCGGCGCTGGGATACCAGCCGCTCGCGCCCGAGGCGGCGCTGGCGATGCGGGTGGAAGAAAACCGCGTGATCCTCAAGCCAGTGCTGATCGCGGCGTTGCAGGCGCTCAACGGCATTGGCGCGGGCGATGCCGAGGCGGTCTATAACGACCTTGCCACCCTGTCCGACAACGAGGAATGGCAGCGCAAGTTGCGCGGCGGCTATTCGCGCCGCCTGTCCGGCGAGAACCGCGACCGGCCCATTGCCCTGATCGACTTCAAGACGCCCGGCAACAATACGTTCCATGTCGTGCGCCAGTTACGCGTCGCCGCCCAGCGCCCGCGCATCCCCGACATCGTGCTGTTTGTGAACGGCATCCCGCTGGTGGTGATCGAGGCCAAGTCGCCGCTCAAGGGCACCGCGACCGGCGACGAGGCGTTCGAGCAGATCAAGCAGTATGAACGCGACATCCCGCGCCTGTTCTACCCCAACGCCTTCAACATCCTGACCGATGGGATGCGCACCGAATATGGCGCGACCGGCTCGCCATCGCAGTTCTATGCGCCGTGGCCCGACGCATGGCCTCGCACCCGCGCTGACTTCCCGGATGATCTGGCGAAAGACCTGTGGTGCCTGTGCGAGCCGTCGCGCTTGCTGGACATGCTGGCGCATTTCATCGTGTTCGAGATCGACCCGGAAACGGGCCGCAAGATCAAGAAGGTCTGCCGCTACCAGCAGTTTCGCGCCGTCAACAAGGCTGTTGAGCGCGTTGCGGGAGGGCAGCATCGCAAGGGCCTGATCTGGCACACGCAGGGCAGCGGCAAGAGCCTGACCATGGTGTTCCTTGCGCTCAAGCTGAAAACCCACCTGACGCTCGACGCGCCGACGCTCGCCAACCCCAACATCCTTGTGCTGACCGACCGGATCGACCTCGACGACCAGATCAGCAAGACATTCGTCGCCTGCGGTTTGCCCAACCCGGCGCAATGCGGTTCAGTTGCGGCGCTGCGCGATGCGGTGAACCGGGGCGGCAATGGCCAGATACTGCTGTCCACAATCTTCAAGTTCGCCGGATCGAAAGTGCCGATCCCCAACTCGGCGGGCTGGATCGTGCTGGTGGACGAGTGCCACCGGACGCAGGAAAAGGACTTGGGCGCGTTCCTGCAAGCGACGCTGCCCGATGCCCATTTCTACGGCTTCACCGGCACGCCGATCAAATCGACCGATAAGGACACCTATGCCCGGTTTAGCGTCGCGGGCGAGGGCTACCTCGACAAGTATGGCATCGACGACGCCGTGCGCGACGGCGCGACCGTGCCGATCCTCTATGAAGGCCGCAAGGCCGACTGGTCGATCAACGAGGCCGAGATCGACATCCTGTTCGACCGCTGGTTTGTCGATCTGCCGGACGACAAGCGCGAGGAACTGAAACGCAAGGGCCTGACGCTGGCGACCATCGCCAAACACCCCGAGCGCATCCGGCTGATCGCCTACGACATTTGGGAGCACTTCAAGCAGGTGTGCCAGCCGGACGGCTTCAAGGCGCAGATCGTGGTCGTGGATCGCGAGGCCATCGTGCTCTACCGCGCCGCCCTGTCCGGCGTGATCGCCGCCGATCTGGTGAAGGGCGGCTTGGATGCCGAGGCGGCAGCGGCGCAGGCCGACGCGATGATCGCCTGCGTGTTCTCAAAGAGCCAAGAGGACAACAAGCCCAGCGAGAACGCCGATGTGCAGGCCCTGCGCGACGGGCTGGAGGCGTTCTATCTCGACGCGGATGGTGAGAAGGACGCCAAGAAGCGGTTCAAGGCATATGGGCAGGAGCCGAGCTTCCTGATCGTCTGCGACAAGCTGCTGACCGGGTTCGATGCGCCCATCGAGCATGTGATGTATCTCGATAAGCCGCTCAAGGAGCACAACCTGCTCCAAGCCATCGCCCGGACCAACCGCACCTGTTCGATCAAGCTGCCCAGCGGCGGCGAGATCGCCAAGCCGAATGGCCGGATCGTCGATTACATCGGCGTCACCAACCATCTGGACGAGGCGCTCAAGTCCTACCGCGCCGATGACGTGGAGAACGCGCTGCGCGACATCGCCGTGCTGCGCAATGACCTCAAGGAGGCCCACGCCCGCTACCGGGCGCAGAAGCGGGCAATGGGGCTGGAGGGCATGGACGAGAAGGCCGCAGCCTATAAGGCCGCTGCAATCGCGGCAGATGGCCGTGAAGATGAGTGGTTCGACCTCCAGCGCCTGACCCGGACCTTTATCAAGGTCTATGCCGACCTGTCGCCCGATCCGGCCATCCTGGACTTCACCGCCGAGGTGAAATGGGCTGCGGCGTTCCTGCGGCTGGCCACGCAGGCGATAGCCAAGGACGAAAGCCTCGACCACCGCAGCTACAGCGGCAAGATCAGGGACATGCTGGAAGAGCACGTCCACGTCACCGGCCTGTCCACGACAATCCGGCTGCGCAACATCACCGACCCGAACTTCACCGACGACTTTGCCACCGACGACAAATCCGAGGCCGAGTTGCAGGAGGCGTTCGTGCGCAAATCCGCCGAGCTTCGCCGCGTCACCCGCGAACTGGTGGACAAGAACCCGGCGCAGTATGGCCGCTTCTCCGAACGGGTGCTGGAGATCATCCGGCGCTTCGAACAAGGGCAGGTCGCCGCCGCTGATGGCTTGGCAGACTTCGAGGGCCTGACCGGCGACATTCAGGCCGAGCAGGGCGCGCACGCCGAGCTTGGCATGGACGAGAACGCCTTCTCGATCCTGCGCATCATGGAAGCCTTCGTCCCGGACACCGCCCATGACGCCTTGCAGGCCGCCGCTATCGCAATCGGCGCAGTCTATGCCGACGCCGCCGCGACCCAGCCCGCCTTCGCCCACATGGAAGCATACCTCCGGTCCCTGCGCCAGCAGGTCCGCCGCATCCTGACCGAGCACGGCATCGGCGAGACAAAGGCCATCCGCGAGAAGGTCGAAGAGTTCGCCATCCACGCCTATGGGGCAGGGGCCTGATGCCCACGATCCAGATTGGCCGGGCCGAGATCGCCTACGAGCTTCGCCGCAGCGCCACGGCGGCAGAGCGGCGCATCACCGTCACGCCCGGCCATGTCGAAGTGATGGCGCTCACCACTGACAACGACGACGACATCGCGGGCTTCCTCGACCGCAAGCGTCAATGGCTGTTCAACACCATGCGCGACATGGAGCGGATCAGCGCCAGCCGCCATGCCGTGCCCCGCTTCATGACCGGATCGAAGATACCCTACCGGGGCCGCAACATGTCGCTGACCGTCCGTCGCACCGATGCCGAGCGGGCAACGGTGACCTATCGCAACGGCTTCATCGTTAATCTGCCGCACTGGACAGGCGACGATCCCGACCAGCTTGTCGCGAGCGAGTTGAAGCACTGGCTCAAACAGCGCGCGCGGCGCGACGTGAACGAGATCGCAGCCGCCATCGGCATGAAGCACGGCCTCACGCCGCGCTCCATCCGCGTCGCTGACTTTGCCAACGGCTGGGGATCATGCGGCCCGGAAGGCAACGTGCTGATCAACTGGCACCTGATCTTCGCGCCGAGGAAGGTGCTGGAATACGTTGTGGCACATGAACTGGCCCACCTACGGGTGCGGTCGCATGGGCCGGATTTTTGGGACTTGGTGTTCGCCATAATGCCCCAGTGCTATGAGGCGAAGGCTTGGTTGAAATGTCACCAAAACGGCCTTGAAAGTGCCTTTTTGCACCTTAATCAGGAGCAGTAGGGAAAAACGCACCAATTACTGCGATATCACCCAAGAGAATACCTCTCTCTGCGGCAACTTTATCCACTTCGGCAATCGCCTGTTCTTC
>CANGJB010000011.1 GCA_947453945.1 Sphingomonadaceae bacterium | reverse complement strand
GAAACCGCCAAAACCAGCCGCTCGCGCAAATCCGTCGATATGGGTCTGGACATACTGCGCTGGCCTCCAATCCCAGCACAAAGCTTGAATCAGAAAATCGCGCCAAAGGGAATCCCCTTTGAATCAGCCAAATGTCATCCCGCTCTAAAACTGGGCGGAAGGTTCCCGCTTGTCGAGGCTGGCAAAGCGCATGCAGCTCTGGAAGCCCGCGCAGCTGGGCCTTTCGTGCTCGATTGCTGAGCAGAGCTCAACCGGCACCCGTCTCCGCGGCAATCGCTGCAGCGAACAGCACCAGTGCAATGAAGGCAAACAGCCCAAGCGCCGCAGTGCGCCATAAGCCACCAAACCGCGATACCGCATAGGCGCCGCGCAGTTGGCGATACATGTGCAGCGGGGGCGTCAGCATCAGGAATCCTGATATCGCGGAAGCACCGACAGCCCCCAGCCCCATGGCTGCGGCGCTCAACAACGTCATGAAGCTTAGCGAATACGTGACGAATACAGTGTGATCATAGAGGTGGAACCGGCGGCTGAAGGGGAACAGCAGCCAGAGGAAGGGCACCGATATGGGGATCAGCACCCAGCTGTATTTGTAGGCATTGCTTTGCATCTTGTAGATCGCGAGATTGGGATTGGCTGTCGCCGCGTCGATCATGTCGTCAAGAATGCTGAAGCCGGTCGACTTGATGTGTTCGCCGCGCGCCATCCGTCCGGCGAACGCGACGACCCCTTCACGGTTCTGAATCTCCTCATCGATATCGTCGATATCTTCGCCTTTGGCGGCTAGCTCGGTCCGCTTCCGCTTCAATTCCGGGAGGGCCTTCTCGGCTTCCTTAAGGCTCTTTGCGGCCTCGGATCGCAATTGCGCCTGATCCTCTTCGGCGATCTTCGCCTTCCCGCCCGTAGCATTGATGGCGGCGAACAGCAGGAACACGCTGAACAGGAACAGTGCGAGCGGTGAGACATAGCTGGCACGTCGGCCATCGATATACTCACGGGTCAGCTTGCCTGGGTGGAATGCCAGCATCGGGAGAGTGCGCCAGACTTTGCCCTCGAAGTGGAAAACCCCATGGAGAAGATCGTGGAAAAATGCTCCGAGCGTGCGGTGAACGTGCGCCGCCTGTCCGCAACTGTGGCAATGGCTGCCAATCAGCGCGGTACCGCAATTCAAGCAGGCACTCTCGTGAGTGTGACCAGCATCAGCCTCGCCAGCTGAAGGCTCGATTGTTCGCGCCACCAATCCGGCACCAATTGCATCACCTATCGCTTGTGTTTCACTCATGCGCGCGCGGTCCCACCCGTTCGTATCCAGTTCATAGGCAAGGTAGCCAATGAAACGAATGGATACTATGATCGTGGGCGATTTACCTTGTCGAAAGTGTGCAGCCTGTGACGCGTTTTCGTATCCTAGCAATCCTCGCAGTGCTGGTGGCTACACCATTCCCGGTCACAGCGTGGCCAGCACAGCAGTCTGGGGCGATGTCTGTTGCCGAGTTCGTCGCCAGGGCCGAAGCTTTGCAGGCCAAGGGCGCCTTAGCCTTTTTCTCTTCGGACATCGGCCTGCTCAAGGCTGAAGTTGCCAGCTCCGCAAAAGCCTTTCGCCAGCAACTCAAGGTAGAGGCGGCAAACGGCAAACCAAGCGCTTGCCCACCCGAGCGCGCTTCAATCACTAGCGATGATATCCTCGCCCATATGCGGCGGTATCCGGTTGCTGCTCGCTCCCGCATTCCTGTTTCCAATGCTGTCGCGGACTTGTTTCGCAAGCAGTTTCCCTGCCCTGCGCGCTGAGCGTTCGGTTCCAGCCAATCTTTACCGTGAATTAACCTTGCGAGTGCAGGGATTCCCGTGCGTCAGCTCATGCTGGCGCGGGGCTGCGTGGGGTGGTCCCAGCAGAAAGGGAAGCGATCGGAGTGTTGGGTCCGCGCGAAGACCTGGGGCTGACCGAGGGCGTGACGTTCGGTCGCGCGCGCCCTGGTGTCGCACCTCCACGTCGCGCTCCGATTCTGCCACCGCCCGCTTCATTACCGCCCCCACGCCCGAGCTTCCGGGACAGCGTTCACCCCTTCGCCAGGCGATGGGATCGGTTTTGCCGGCGGATCGAGCGCTGGGCTGATCGGCATACGCCCACGCCGGATTTGGCCGAGAACGTCGGTAGCTCGAGTTGGTTTCGGGAGCTTGGCTTGCTCGTAGGCCTGCTTGTCTTCGCGGCGATGTTCTGGCCCCGCTTCGCTCCGCTGGAGGCCGCGCCTTTGATCGCACTCGATGAGACTGCCCAGAACGAGTTTCGAGCGCAATCGCTGCAGCCATTTTCTGCCGGGTCGACGCAAGGGCGCCACTTCGCTGCCAGCGAAGTGGTCTTGCGGCTTGCAGCGGCGCCGGAACGACCGCAGATTCAGCTTTCCGCCACAATCGGCGAGAACGACAGTTTGCCTCGAATGCTGCAGCGTGCCGGCGTCGGTTCAGGAGACGCTGGCCAGGTCGCGGCCATGGTAGCAAGCGCGGTGCCATTGTCTGGTATTGTGCCGGGCACACGGTTTTCCATCACGCTTGGTGCACGGAGCAATGCTGCCGATCCGCGGCCGCTCACGGCACTCGGGTTTCGACCGCGCCTTGATCTTGGGCTGGTGATAGACCGGCAGGCCGGAGGCCTTGTTCTCACCCGCAAGCCGATCGCCGTGGAAATGACATCGCTGCGGGTGCAGGGCCTCGTCGGCTCAAGCCTATACCGTTCCGCCCGCGCCGCGGGGGCACCGCCCAGCGCAGTGCAAGACTATCTGCGGGCGATCGATCAGGCTGTGCCGTTCGAAGACATTGCCCCGACGGATACGTTCGATCTTGTGGTATCCTATAAACGAGTCGCCGGTGGTGACGGCGAGGCCGGCGACCTGTTGTATGCTGGCGTTGCGCGCGGTGGCCAGCCGCGGGCCCAATTGCTGCGGTGGGGGCCCGACGGCAGCTTCAGGTCGTTGGCGGATCTGACTGGGGCTGGGCAGGCAGAGTCCGGGCTGTTTGGGGCGCCAGTCGCTGGCCATCTTACCTCAGGCTACGGCATGCGCCGCCACCCCATTCTCGGCTACGTCCGCATGCATTCCGGCGTCGACTATGCGGCTTCATGGGGCTCACCGATCTACGCTGTGACGGATGGACGCGTCCAGTTCGCCGGCTGGCACGGCGGGCATGGAAACTACGTGCGCCTCGACCATGGCGGCGGCATCGGCACGGGTTATGGCCATATGAGCCGGCTTGCGGTCACGCCAGGCATGATGGTCAGGCGCGGGCAGATCATTGGCTACGTCGGCTCGACGGGTCTGTCGACCGGCGCGCATCTCCACTACGAGGTCTATCGCGGCGGACAGACGGTCGATCCGATGTCCGTGCGGATGGTGCAGCGACAGCAGACGATCGATCCAAGGCAGATTGCCGCATTCAAGGCGCGGCTCCAGGCTCTCCTTACGGCCCGGCCCTCCACCTTGGTCGGGCCAGCGCGCTAGGCCGCAATAGCAGTTACATGCGAGCCCTTGTTGCCCAAAGGGGCGGCAGCGCCTAGAATAGACTAATGTCTGCAGGCTACCCCAACATTCGCCTCCGCCGCACCCGCGCCACCGCGTGGAGCCGCGCCCTGCACCGCGAGGTGCTCGTCACCCCCGCCGATCTGATCTGGCCCCTGTTCGTCACCGAGGGCCATGGCGTGGAGGATCCCATCGGATCTTTACCCGGCGTTTCGCGCTGGTCGGTAGATCTGGTGGCCCAACGCGCCCGGGAGGCTGCTGCTGCCGGCATCCCCTGCATCGCGCTCTTCCCCAACACACAGCCTGATCGGCGTAGCGAGAATGGGGCCGAAGCGCTTAATCCTGACAATCTTATGTGCCGCGCAATCAAGGCCATCAAGGATGCCTGCGGGGAGTCGCTGGGCGTGCTCACCGATGTGGCTCTGGATCCCTATACCAGCCATGGCCAGGATGGCTTGATCGACGATGAAGGCTATGTTCTCAACGATGCCACGGTCGATGTGTTGGTGGGCCAGAGCCTCAACCAGGCAGCCGCTGGTGCCGACATCATTGCACCTTCCGACATGATGGACGGCCGCATCGGCGCGATCCGCGAATCGCTCGAAGAAGCCGGCCATATCAACGTGCAGATCATGGCCTATGCGGCAAAGTATGCTTCTGCCTTCTATGGCCCGTTCCGCGATGCCGTTGGATCGCGCGGTTTGCTCAAGGGCAACAAGAAGACTTACCAGATGGATCCCGGCAATGCCGAGGAAGCGCTTCGCGAGGTCGAACTCGATATCGCCGAAGGGGCGGACAGCGTCATGGTCAAGCCAGGCCTGCCTTATCTCGATATTGCGCTGCGGGTGAAAGAGGCCTTCCAGGTGCCGGTCTTTGCCTATCAGGTAAGTGGCGAGTACGCGATGATCGAGGCCGCAGTCGCCGCTGGTGCGGGCGACCGCGATGCATTGGTGCTTGAGACGCTGCTCGCTTTCAAGCGTGCGGGATGTTCGGGCGTGCTCACCTATCACGCCCTCCATGCCGCGCGGCTAATGGGCGCCTGAAGGCGGGATGATCGAGAGCGAGCGGTTGATTTTGCGTCCTTGGCGCGATGCAGACCGCGAGCCGTTCTGGGCGATGGCCTGCGATGATCGGGTCATGGCCTATCTTCCCCCACTCACCCGCGCCGAGTGCGATGCGTCGGTGGAGCGCATGATTGCGATCGAGCGGACTCATGGGCATGTATTCTGGGCTCTGGAGCGCAAGGCGGAGGGTGATTTCATCGGCTTTTGCGGGGTTCTCCCACCGCGCTCTCCCATCTTTGAGTATGAGATCGGTTGGCGGATAGCTTACCGCGCCTGGGGGCAAGGGTTGGCAAGGGAAGCGGCTGCAGTTTCGCTTGACTGGGTATGGGCGAACCTCCCTGTTCCGGCGGTCATGGCAATCACCAATCTCGCCAACACGCGCAGCTGGGGGCTGATGGAGCGCCTTGGCATGGTCCGCTACCCGGACGAGGATTTCGATCATCCCGATTTGCCGAAGGGCGACCCGCTTCGTCCACATATACTCTACCGCATTCACCGACCCCAGTTGCAACACCCGCCGCCAAGCGCCTGAAGGAAAACGGCATGCATAAGGACATCACCATTGCTGCCATTCACGGCAAGGCGCCGCGCATCCATCCCAGTGCTTTCATCGCGCCCGGCTGCCGCATCATCGGCGATGTGGAGATCGGACCAGAGGCTTCGGTCTGGTACAACTGCGTGATCCGAGGAGATGTCAATCGCATCATCATCGGTGCACGAAGCAATATTCAGGACGGCACAGTGATCCACTGTGACAGCCCGGATCCTCGCCATGCTCAAGGCTTTCCCACCTTGATCGGCGAGGATGTGCTCGTCGGCCACATGGTCATGCTGCACGGCTGCACGCTTGAAGACCGCGCGTTTGTCGGGCTCGGCGCAGTGGTGATGAACGGCGCAGTGATAGAGGGGGATGGCATGCTCGCGGCTGGAGCCTTGTTGACTCCTGGCAAGCGAATTGGGGCTCGACAACTCTGGGGAGGGCGCCCGGCGGCCTACATGCGAGAGCTTACCGATAACGCGCTGGCCGAGATGCAATTGGGCGTCGCCCACTATGTGGCCAATGCTCGTGCTCACGATGCTGCGCTGGTTGTCGATGGCGCGGCCCAGGGCTGACCTCCCACCGGCCGATGCTTTGCGCGCCCTGGCCGATACTGATCGGCGGCTGTCCGTAAGGGTCACTCCCGGTTCCCGCACTCAGGGGATCGAGATTGCCGAGGGGCGGGTCCTGGTCAAAGTGCGGTCGAAGCCGGAGGACGGCAAGGCAACCGCCGCCGTGATTGACTTGTTAGGTCAGGCACTGGGTGTCCCACCTTCGCAGATCGCCTTGTTGCGCGGCGCAACTTCGCGCGAAAAGCTGGTCAGGCTTCCGCCGGAATTTTGAGTGCAATCATAGACATCATTGCGGCCCATGCAGCAGCTATCCACAGGCAGCCGTCAGGTAACCGGTGCTGCAGGAATGCGCCAAGGATCGCACCGCACAGCAAGCCTGCCCACAGTGCGCCCCAAGCCGCCCAGCCCGGTTCCGATCTGCCAGCGAGCCACAGCGCGAAGCCCTGACCGAGACGGACGAGGGCGCCAGTCATATAAGTAAGGCCCACAGTGACTTCGCCACCGCGCTGAAACGTGTTGTTGATCGCGCCCATAGCCAGAACAAGCGCCAGTATCATGCCGCGCTCTTCTCCCATGGCACGTGCCATGGCACCGGTCACGAGCAGCGTGGTGACCAATGCCAACACCGCAGGTTTCCGCAGCCAGCCCGCTCGCAAGGCAAGAATTGCTCCCAAGGTTACTCCTGCCAGAAAGCCGACGATCAGCAGCGCTGGAAGCAGGGCTTGGGCAGGGTCGATTCCGAGTGCCACGCCCAACCGCGTGGTGTTTCCTGACATGAACGAGACGAAGTAGCCACCTGCTGACAGAAAACCCACGGCGTCGACGAAGCCGGCCAGCCCTGAAAGCGCTATCGCAAAGCGGCGGCGTGAGCGGTCGTATCGGATCATGATTCCTAGACTAGAGCGTGGAGGCAGTCTCGCAAATCAACCTTTTGCCATGCCCAATGCCATACGGCTGAGGGCGTCGGCCAAGGCATCGGCGATTTCCGTATCGTCTGTGGCCGTGTCTTTGATTGCGCGGCGCATTGCATCTGCCCATTGCCTGGCAGTCTCATGGCTCATCGCAAAAGGTTGATGCACACTCATCATGCACTTGCCCGGGTTGGCTTCTGACCAATCGCGCGGGCCGCCGCTCCAACCGGCTAGAAACATGGGGAGTGACGCGCGCATCGGAGTAAGATCCTTGGCGTGCATTGCGCTCAGCGCAGTATACTCCTGGTCCTTTTCCATCAGGTCGTAGAAGCTGTCCGTGATCCGTTGCAGCGCGGCCAGTGCACCGATGCGGCAATAAGGACTGGCGGGGGCGGCTTTGATCTTCGTGGTCAAGGGGGGCGTACTCCAGAGCGAGATTGTGGCAGCCCAAACATTGCCCGCCAGGTGGCCCAGCCGCTTTGACAGGGATCAAGTTACCAATGCCCGCAGGGCTTCGATCCGATCCGCCTCGTGTGCCGGCTTGTCTTGCCGGATACGGCTGATGCGGGGGAAACGCATGGCCAAGCCTGACTTGTGCCGCTTGCTGACATGCACCGAATCGAACGCAATCTCGAACACCAGACTGCGATCAGTTTCTCGCACTGGCCCATACTTCGCAACGGTATGCTGCCGGACATGCCGATCGAGCAGCTTGAGCTCTTCATCGGTAAAGCCGAAATAGGCTTTGCCAACAGGCAGCAACTCAGCCCCCGCATCTGGATCACCGTCCCAGCAGCCGAAGGTGAAATCGGAATAGAACGAGGAACGCTTGCCGGAGCCGCGCTGCGCATACATCAGCACGCAATCGATCAGCAGCGGCTCGCGCTTCCACTTGTACCACAGCCCGGTCCGCCGTCCCGCCACGTAAGGCGACTCGCGACGCTTGAGCATTACGCCCTCAATTGCCGCATCGCGGGCTCCGGCGCGGATCTCTGCTAGCGCGTTCATGTCGGCGGCGGCGATAGTCTCCGAAAGGTCGAACTGCTCAGGATCCAGCCTCGGCATCAGCGCCTCTAGCCGGGCGCGACGGGCAGTCCAGGGCTGTTCGCGCAAGTCCTCACCATTGTCGATCAGTACATCATAGAGCCGCACGAATGCGGGGGCTGCTGTCAGCAGGGCCCTAGACACGGTCTTGCGGCCCAGTCTTTGTTGCAAGGCATTGAAGCTGGCCGCACCACCGGCCTCGCCGCCCTGCTGGTTGCCACGCACCAGCAGTTCGCCGTCGAGCACCGCCGGGAAGGGCAGTGCGCCGGCGATCTCGGGGAAGCTGGCGGAGATCTCGTCGCCCCCGCGCGAGTAGACCCGCGTTACGCCGTTCACATGGACTAGCTGGACGCGGATGCCGTCCCACTTCCACTCAGCCACATATTCAGTGAGGCTGATGACCTCGTTCTCGAGGGGATGGGCCAGCATGAAGGGACGGAAGAGCGGCAATAGATCGGTGCGCGGTGGCGGGGCTGCTCCTGTCGCCCAGTTGAAAAGCGGTGTGTAGGGCGGGCTCTGACCGTGCCAATACTCCTCAACCGCGTCGACCGAGACCGCGAAGGCCTGCGCGAAAGCCACTTTTGCTAGGCGCGCCGAAATGCCGATGCGGAGCGCACCAGTCGCGAATTTGATCAACGCGTACCGCCCTGCCGTATCAAGCCGATCAAGCAGGCTGGCGAGCAAGGTGGGTGCATTTGCCCGAGTGGCGGCAGTGAGTGCGGTGACGACTTCGCCGAGAGTGGGTGGCTGACCTTGCGGCGCAGGTTCGGGTTCGGGCCAAAGCAGGCTCGCGGTCTCGGCCGTATCGCCCACAAAATCGCGAGAGAGCGCCCACAGAACCGGATCGACTCGGTCGGCCATCAGGCCGCGCACGGTTCCAGCTTTCACGGGGGCAAAATCCACCGCGCCGGTCAATGCTGCCAAGGCCCAGCCGCGATCCGGATCAGGTGTCTCGCGCAAGTAGTCCGCGATCAGCGTGAGCTTGCCGTTGCGAGACGGGGTGAGCAGCAGGCCATCGAGCAGGGCGGCAAAGCGTTGCATCAGGAACTCCCGGACAGGACGGTTTCGCTGCGCTCAGTCATCCTCGTCCTCGTAGCCTGTAAGCGCCAGCGCGCGGGCGCGGCGCTGATGGAGTTCGCACCAGCGCAGCAGCGCTTCCTCCCGGCCATGCGTGACCCAGGTCTCGGCAGGGTTTACTTCGGCAATCGTCGTTGTCAGTTCATCCCAGTCGGCATGGTCGGAAATGACCAGCGGCAACTCTACCCCGCGCTGGCGGGCGCGTTGGCGCACGCGCATCCAGCCGCTCGCCATCGCGGTCAGCGGATCGGGCAGGCGGCGGCTCCAGCGATCGTTCAGTGCGGAAGGCGGGCAGACCACGATTGCGCCCGCTAAATCGGGCTTGGGGACGCCCGCCGCAGGCCGCAGATCCCCGAGCGGCACGCCTTGGTCCACATAGAGCCGGCACATCGCCTCCATCGCGCCGTGCAGATAGATAGGTTCCTGCCAACCCGCCGCGCGCAGTTCTGCAATAACGCGTTGCGCCTTGCCCAACGCATAGGCGCCGACCAGTACGCAGCGCTCCGGGTTCGCGGCGCGCGCAGCGAGAAGCCGGGCGATCTCATCAGCAATCGGCGGATGGCGGAACACCGGCAGGCCAAATGTTGCCTCTGTGATGAACAAGTCACAGGGCGTGGCTGCAAAGGGAAGGCAGGTGGGGTCGGGGCTGCGCTTATAGTCCCCGGTTACGATCACGCGCTCGCCCGCATACTCCAGCAGGATCTGCGCCGAGCCAAGCACATGCCCAGCAGGAAGGAAGGTCGCGGTCACGCCGCCGCCGAGCGCAACGGGCTCGTTATAGCTGGCCGGGACGGCCCCATCTGCCACGCCATAGCGCACCGCCATGATCGCTAACGTAGCAGGCGTCGCGATGATCTGCCCATGCCCGCCACGTGCATGATCGGCATGGCCATGGGTGACGAGCGCCCGGTCTACTGCGCGTGAGGGATCGATCCAGGCATCCGCCGGCACGATACGGATGCCCATCGGCTCCGCTTTGATCCACGTGAAACATCCGGCCATAGCGCTAGGAATGGCGCGGATCAGCTCGGGTTGCCAGAGAGAAAAGGGGCGGAAGCCCGCTGGCTCCGCCCCTCTGTCTTTGCTCCGAGATGCGCCAGTCGGCTCAGGCCTCGTCGGCGTTCGGTTCCTCTGCCGTGGCGGAGCCGCCCTTGCCTTTGCGTGCCTTCTTTTTGATCAGCTTCGGCGCGGCCGGGGTCAGCTCAAACGAGAGTGCAGTGTCCTTGCCTTCCTCTTCCTTGAGGCTGACGTGGACCTCGCCGCCATTGGCGAGCTTGCCGAACAGCAGCTCCTCGGCCAGCGGCTTCTTGACCTTCTCCTGGATCACGCGGCCCATCGGGCGCGCGCCATAGAGCCGATCATACCCCTGTTTGGCGAGCCAGGCGCGCGCATCGCTGTCGAATTGGATGTGCACGTTTTGATCGGCCAGCTGGAGTTCGAGCTGGAGGATGAACTTGTCGACCACGCGGCTGACAACTTCGGGCGGCAAGTAGGCGAAGGGCACAATGGCATCGAGCCGGTTGCGGAACTCAGGGGTGAACATCTTCTTCACCGCCTCGTCACCGGCATCCGCCTTGGACACATCGCCGAAGCCGATGCCGTGACGCGCCATGTCCGACGCGCCGGCATTGGTCGTCATCACCAACACGACATTGCGGAAATCGACCGTCTTGCCGTGGTGATCGGTGAGCCGCCCGTTGTCCATCACCTGCAACAGGATGTTAAACAGATCGGGGTGCGCCTTCTCGATCTCGTCAAGCAACAGCACGCAGTGCGGCTGCTGGTCGATGGCATCGGTGAGCAGTCCGCCCTGATCAAAGCCGACATAGCCTGGCGGCGCACCGATCAGGCGGCTGATCGAATGGCGCTCCATGTATTCGGACATGTCGAAGCGCTGAAGCGGAATGCCCATGATCTGAGAAAGGCTGCGCGCCACTTCGGTCTTGCCGACGCCAGTGGGGCCCGAGAAAAGGAACGAGCCGATGGGCTTGTCCGGATCGCGCAGACCCGCGCGGCTCAGTTTCATGGCGCTCGCCAGCACCTCGATGGCCTTGTCTTGGCCAAAAACCAGCCGCTTGAGATCGCGGTCGAGATGCTCGAGCACTTTCTTGTCGTCGCTCGAGACGGACTTCGGCGGGATGCGTGCCATCGTTGCGATGACCTGCTCGATCTCGCGGGCGGTGATGACTTTCTTGCGCTTCGAGGGCGGCACCAGCATCTGCATCGCGCCGACTTCGTCGATCACGTCGATCGCCTTGTCCGGCAGCTTGCGGTCGTTGATGTAACGCGCGGAAAGCTCGACCGCGGTCTTGATCGCATCGGGCGTATAGCGGACCTTGTGGTGATCCTCGAACGCGGTGCGCAAGCCCTTGAGGATCTTGATCGTGTCCTCGATGGTCGGCTCGTTCACGTCGATCTTCTGGAACCGGCGCAGCAACGCGCGATCCTTTTCGAAGTGGTTGCGGAACTCCTTGTAGGTGGTCGAGCCGATGCAGCGGATCGTCCCACCCGACAACGCGGGCTTGAGCAGGTTGGAGGCATCCATCGCCCCCCCGCTGGTGGCGCCTGCGCCGATGACCGTATGGATCTCGTCGATGAATAGGATGGCGTGCGGCATTTTCTCCAGCTCGGAGACCACCTGCTTGAGCCGCTCCTCGAAGTCGCCGCGATAGCGCGTGCCCGCAAGCAGCGCGCCCATGTCGAGCGAGTAGATCACCGCTTCGTTCAGCACTTCGGGCACATCACCTTCGACGATCTTGCGGGCAAGGCCCTCGGCAATCGCCGTCTTGCCCACGCCAGGATCACCCACGTAGAGCGGGTTGTTCTTCGACCGGCGGCAGAGGATCTGGATCGTGCGGTCCACTTCCGGCCCACGCCCGATCAGAGGGTCCACTTTGCCGTTCAGCGCCTTCTCGTTGAGATTGACGGTGAACTGGTCGAGGGCGGAATCCTTCTTGGCGCCCGCCTTGGTCTCGGCTTTCTCTTCCGGTTGCGGTTGGGCTTCCTCGCTGCCTTTGGGGCTGCGGCTTTCTACCTGCCGGCCGCCCTTTCCGATGCCGTGGCTGATAAAGCTGACGGCATCAAGGCGGCTCATGTCTTGCTGCTGGAGGAAGTAGACCGCGTAGGAATCGCGCTCGGAGAAAAGCGCCACCAGCACATTGGCGCCTGTCACCGTGTCTTTTCCAGAAGACTGAACATGCAGGATCGCGCGCTGAATCACGCGTTGAAAGCCTGCCGTTGGCTGCGGATCGGCCTTGTCCTGCGTTTTTAGCGATTGGTATTCCTGATCAAGATACTGCCGGACCACTTCGCGAAGATCGCCTAGATCGACACCGCAGGCCTGCATAACCTGCGCTGCGTCCTCATCGTCAATCAGGGCCAGCAAGAGATGCTCCAGAGTCGCATACTCATGGCTGCGCTCCGATGCATTGCTCAGGGCAGAATGCAGCGTCTTCTCAAGGCTTTGCGCGAAACTGGGCATGGCACTTCTTTCTTGTCGGCCGCGGGGTGGCCGAGTTCGGCTGGTTCCCTTGCGGGAGATGAACACGCTTGCACTTAACCATGGCTAAACGGAAGGTGCGCAATAGAAACGACCTGCCGGATTCATGAACCGGCGAACTGACAATATGGGTATGCCGCCCCCATCCGTGAAGGGCGGCGAGCATCACGATCCGCTGCCCTGTGGTGAGGGCGATCCGAATAACGCTTCAGCTGCCTTTCGATGTGCGGCAGCCTTGTCGCGATGCCCCGTAACGCGGGCGATTTCCGCCTCAAGCATTACAATGCGCTGATCCAGCTCATGATGAGAATAACTGTCGAGCGATTCCAGCGCCAGCTGGCTGGCCAGATCGCCTTTGTGGCGCGGGCGCTCATCAAGTTCCATCGGTATGCACTTTGTGACCGCTTGAGCCTTGCTGTCAACCGGGTCCGTGGGTACTTGCCGCAGCGAACTGTTTACCAATTTGCGGCGCAATCAGATACTGCGGGACTGCACCGGATCAGGGGGGGCACGGCATGAAGCCAGTACCAGCAACGATGACTGCCATCGGCTTTGATTCCCCCGGTGCACCGGAGGTATTGCGGGCCGAGACCTTGCCGGTGCCGGTGCCCAGCCCGGGCCAGGTTCTTCTTCGCGTGGAATATGCCGGGGTCAACCGGCCGGATGTGATCCAGCGGCAGGGTTTTTATCCACCCCCCCCGGGCGCTTCGCCGATCCCGGGTCTGGAGATCTCAGGCCAGGTGGTCGCAGTCGGGGCTGGCGTCACGACGCCCTTTGCCGGTCAGATGGTTTGTGCTCTGGTCGCAGGCGGCGGCTATGCCGAGTTCTGTCTGGCTGAGGCGGCTTTGTGCCTGCCGGTGCCCGAAGGCCTGTCGCTCGACCAGGCGGCGGCGCTGCCTGAAACCCTCTTTACCGTGTGGCACAATGTATTCGAGCGTGGTTGGGCCACCGAAGGCGAGCGTGTGTTGGTACATGGCGGTACCAGCGGGATCGGCACAATGGCTATCTTGCTTGGCAAGCTGTTTGGCCTGGAAGTGATTGTCACATGCGGCGGACCTCAGAAGTGCGCGGCAGCAGTCGCACTCGGCGCAGCACACGCAATTGACTACAAGGCATCCGATTTCGTCGAAGAGGTGCTGCGCATTACCGGCGGGGCAGGCGTACACCTTGTGCTCGACATGGTTGCCGGTGATTACGTCTCGCGGAACCTGAAATGTCTCGCAGATGATGGTCGGCATGTGACAATCGCGGTGCAAGGCGGCGTGCGGGCGGAGATCAACATGGCCGAGGTGATGCGACGGCGCATAACGCTCACCGGCTCGACGCTCCGGCCGCGATCAAATGAATTCAAGGGCTTGCTCGCTGACGAAATCCACCAGACGGTGTGGCCTCTGGTCGATGCAGGTCAACTGCGCCCTGTTATGGATATGGTCTTCCCTTTGCGCGAAGCAGCGGCTGCTCATGCACGGATGGAAGCAGGCTCCCATATCGGAAAGATCGTGCTGGCGACCGGTCAGTAAGACTGGAAGCGCACTCAGCGGCCGAATCGGCTTGCCGTGGAAGCCCCTCTCGCCTACATCATGAGCAAGATGGCCGCTCCGCAAGGGGCGGCCCTTATTGTTTCCGCTGTCCGGAGGGGCTCCCATTGAGCAACCAGTCAACCTATCCGCTGATGCCCCATGCAACGGCATCGTGGCTTGTCGACAACACTGCGCTGACGTTTGAGCAGATAGCCGAGTTCTGCGGGCTGCATATCCTCGAAGTGCAGGCCATGGCCGATGATCTGGCCGGTGCCAAGTACACCGGTCGTGATCCGGTCCACTCGGGTGAATTGACCCAGAGCGAGATCGAGCGCGGCCAAGACAATGCCGAGTATCGCCTCAAGATGCAAAAGGCACCGATCTCAGTCAGCCGAACCAAGGGGCCGCGCTACACGCCGGTTTCTAAGCGGCAGGACAAGCCCGATGGCATTGCCTGGATTCTGCGCAATCACCCCGAGATTTCGGATGCGCAGGTCGGCAAGCTGATCGGTACGACGCGCAATACGATTGCCGCGATCCGGGATCGCAGCCACTGGAACATCTCCAATATCAATCCGAAAGACCCGGTAACACTGGGCTTGTGCTCGCAGCGCGAACTCGACGCGCTTGTGGCCAAAGCGGCCAAGCGTGCCGGTATCGAGGAAGACGATACGGCAACTACCCTGCGACTGGGTAGCGACCGGGAAGCACTGATCGAGGAACTGCGCGCTGAACGCCAAGCCCAGGCAAAAGCTGCATCGCAGGCTGCGCAGGAAGCCGAAGCGGCTGCCTGGCTTGAAGCTCGCCGCGCAGAAGGTCTGTCAGACAGCTAGGCCCTTGGCCTCAGCCGCGCTCTGATCATATCGTTGCTGAAACAGCGGTCATACGAGACCCCCTCCTCACCAGGAGGGGGCTTTTTCTAGCTGACCAAAGTGAGCGACGTTTCAGCGTCAATCGCGGCAACACCATGGCTTAGCTTTCCATCGATCTGGGCGCCCTGCTCCATGGTGAGCACGTCGTACTTCACATCACCGTGGATACGCGCGGACTTGAGGACCACAAGCTGGTTCACCTCGATCCCGCCGCGAACCGTCCCGGCAAGCCTCGCGGTCTGCGCGCGAATGCCGCCGGTGATCAGGCTTGTTTCGCCTTGCACTATGCCGGCACACGTAATGTCACCTTCGATTTGTCCGTCGATATGCAGCTCGGCGCTGGCGGTGATATCACCTTTTACGGCAAGATCGGCGCCCAAGACGGAGAAAGATGGCTGAGCCATGGTGTTACCCTGCGCTGCCTGCCGAGCGGTGAAGTCCGCTCCCGGTGTCGGCTTCTTGGAAAACATGTGGCATCGCCTCCAGAAACGGGCGCGGATCGACCGGACGGTCTGCTATCCGAACCTCAAAGTGCAAATGGGGGCCTGTTGAGCGGCCAGTACTCCCAATCCCGCCGATCACCCGCCCCGGGCCGACCGATTCGCCGGCCCGAACGGTGATTCGTGACATGTGGGCGTATCTGGTTAGCAAGCCGTTGCCATGGCTGATCTCGACACAGTTGCCGTAACCCTGCTTGGTGCCGGTGAAGCTCACTGTGCCAGCAGCCGCAGATAGGATCGGCGCGCCGATCGGTCCGCGAAAATCGAGTCCTGCGTGGAAGGCGCCGCCGCCGGTAAAGGGATCGACTCGGTAGCCAAACCCGCTCGAGATATAGTCAAGGTTGGCGGGCAGTGTGTTGGGGATGCGCACCAAGGCGTGTTCCATCGCGCTCATCCGTGCGAGGCTGGCGCCAAACCTGGCAAAGCGCGGGTCCAGCGTGTTGCCAGGCCCGGTGGACATGGGAATCAGCGGACCACCCATTGCGCCTCTGTCCGACGCTGCAACCATGCCCGGATTGAGGCCAAGTCGGCGCATAGCCGTTTCCGCGCGGATCGAACGTGCGTCGGCGTAGCGGGTCAGCGCCTCGATAAACGCGAGTTGGCGCTGTTCGATCCGTGCGAGTCCGGCCGCCTCGGGCAGGACCATGGAGATCTTGCGGACTGTCTTGGCGGCTTCTTCGGTGCTGTTCGAAACTGTTCCCGAGGGCAGGGATTGAGGCAGCGGCCCGATTGCGCCCTGAACACTCTTTTCAATGAATTCCTGTCGTTTGGCGAGATCGCCGGCTACGGCGCCCAGGCCAGACCGATACTTTGCCACGCGGCTTTCGGCTGTGGCGACGGCCGCTTCGCGTTCAAGCAGAGAGACTTGGTGATAGGCTGCAATGGCCTGGCTAGCCACCATCCATCCCATCATCAGGACCCACAGCAGCAGTGCTGCCGCAATCGCTCCGGCAATGCGTATCTGAAATTGGGCAGATATGCGCATGAAGCGCACATGGCCGTTTGAACGCATGAAGAATTCGCGATCGGGGAACCAACTGCGAACGCGCTCCACAAGCGTGTGCCAGCGAGACGACGGACGGCCGCCATCTTCGGGTGAAACCACCTTGGACCGAGTTTGTACTGGCAGGATAGCGACCCCCGTCCCGATGCGCGGCCCTTTGGCTTCGCGCGACGGAGCCGCTTAGTCACACCCTTCCTTGCGGTCGAATCCGCAGGGTATGGTGCAGGATGAGTCGTGCGAGTCTGGCGACGAACCGTTCAGAGTGTCGTTCACACATCGTGTTTTACCGTTTCTAGCCGCCTCCTTTGCGACTGCTGGCGCTTCGCTTCGCCGACTCGCTGGACGCGAGCGTGCAAAGCGCCATTCCGGCTGACAGTCAGGCCGCAGGATGGTAAGGGCGCCGCATGAACGCGCTTGTTTCTCCCGCGCCCGCCACGGGCCAGGTTGCCGAAGGCGGCTTGGTTGTGGATGCTTCCGCCCTCGTTGAAAGCCTCGCGCGCAGTGGCCGTGCGGCCCAGCGCGCGCTGGCCACCCTGTCTTCGGCTCAGCGCGCCAAGGCTCTTGGCCTTGGCGCTGCGGCGCTGCGGCGTGCAGCGCCGGCTATTCTGGAGGCAAACGCCTGCGATGTTGCGGATGGCATGGCTGCCGGTCTGTCAGCGGCGATGGTCGACAGGTTGCGCCTCGATCCGCCTCGAATCGAGGCGATGGCAGCGGCAGTCGAGCAGGTTGCCGCACTAGACGATCCCGTCGGTAAGGTGATGGACGAAGCCCGGCGCCCCAACGGGTTGCTGCTACGCCGCGTGCGCGTGCCCATCGGCCTCATCGGTATCATCTACGAGAGCCGTCCGAATGTGACAGCCGATGCGGCGGCGCTTTGCGTGCGGTCGGGCAATGCGGCCCTGCTGCGGGGCGGCAGCGAGGCGACGCGTTCAAACCGGGCAATCCACACCGCACTTGTCGAAGGGCTGGTCGAGGGCGGGGTGCCTGCAGAGGTGGTACAACTTGTGCCCACCCAGGACCGCGCGGCAGTAGGCGCCATGCTCGCAGCTGGCGGCCTCATCGACATGATCGTACCGCGCGGCGGCAAGAGCCTTGTCGCGAGGGTGCAGGCAGATGCACGCGTGCCGGTGCTCGCGCATCTCGATGGAATCAATCATACTTACATCGATCGTGCCGCCGATCCCGCCATGGCGCGCGAGATTGCCCTCAACGCCAAGATGCGCCGCACCGGTATCTGCGGGTCGATGGAAACGCTTCTGGTTGATGCGGTGTTCCCTGACCCGCACGGGCTCGTCGTACCCCTGCTCGAGGCCGGCTGCGAACTGCGCGGCGATGCCCGGGCCTGTGCAATCGACCCTAGAATCACGCCCGCTGACGCTGCCGACTGGGACACCGAGTACCTCGATGCCGTGCTTTCGGTTGCTGTGGTTGACGGACTTGATGGCGCGTTGGCCCATATTGCCCGCCATGCCTCGGGCCACACTGATGCCATCGTGACACATGATTCTGACGCTGCTGCCCGATTCCTGTCTGAAGTCGACAGCGCCATCGTGATGCACAACGCCTCTAGCCAATTTGCCGATGGTGGCGAATTTGGTTTAGGCGCAGAGATCGGCATCGCGACTGGGCGACTGCATGCCCGTGGGCCAGTCGCCCTCGAAGGGCTCACCACCTACAAGTGGTTGGTGCTCGGTTCTGGGCAGATTCGCCCCTGAAACCCGTCCTGACAGGCCTGCTTGGAGGAAGTTTCAATCCGGCGCATGGGGCGCATCGCCGGATCAGCCTTTTCGCACGCGATGCCCTCAAGCTTGATGAAGTGTGGTGGCTGGTCTCACCGGGCAACGTGCTCAAGCCGGCTGCCGGCATGGCCCCCTTGTCCGCGAGGTTCGCGTCGGCGCGCAAGATCGCGCGCGGCGCGCCAATCCGCGTCACGGCAATCGAGGCGGAGCTTGGTACCCGCTATACTGTGCACACGCTGCGCAAACTGAAGCAGCGGTACCCCCGGCGCAGGTTTGTGTGGCTGATGGGTATGGACAATCTGGCGCAATTCCACCGCTGGCGTGCCTGGCGCCGGATCGCTCGCGAGATGCCGATTGCTGTTATCGTCCGGCCGGGGTATGAAACACCCGCAATGGCGAGCCCCGCCATGGCTTGGCTACGCCGCTGGCGCCGGCGGCACGGTCAGAATTTGCACGGCGCGAAGCGGAGCGCCCCGGCGCTGGTCATCTTGCGTTTTGATCCCGATGCTCGATCGGCCACAGCCATTCGCGCTGCCGATCCGCATTGGTATCGTCATTTCGAACATGTCCATCAGCGTGACATGCTGACCCACCGTCGCATTGCGGTAGCATCAAAGGCAACTCCGCATTGAACAATGCGCTGCCCCCAACCTTGATATTTGCTGGGACTTGGCGGCCGGCGACTTTGAAATCGGTGCCATTGAACCGTCAATAACGGAGACCATCTACACACTTATGACAAGCGTACAGCCCTTGCCGGTCGATACCGGCACCACCCCAAATTCTGCTTCTACGCCGCTTCAGGCGGCGGCCGGCTCGCTTCTGGAGCTGGTATTGCGCTCGCTCGACGACGATCAGGCGCAAGAAGTGGTCACGATTCCGCTTGAGGGCAAGAGTTCGGTGGCCGATCACATGGTGATCGCCTCCGGCCGCTCGACGCGGCAGGTTGCGGCCATGGCGCAGAAGCTCGCCGAAAGAATCAAGCAAGGCGGGTTTGGTCACGTCCGGATCGAGGGACTGCCGGCAGCGGACTGGGTCTTGATCGATGCGGGCGATATCGTCGTCCACCTGTTCCGTCCGGAAGTGCGCAGTTTCTACAATCTCGAACGGATGTGGGCTTTCGGAGACCAGGGCGCAGCTTGAGCCCAGCCCTATTGCTCCACAGCTCCGGCAATGCAGGGATTCATTGCGCCGTCGTTCTGGGCTAGAGCGGGACCATGCTGCTGCATGTCATCGCTCGCGGAAAGATTGGCCGCTCCCCGGAAGCTGAGCTCGTTGATCGCTATGCCAAGCGGATTACCTGGGGTTTCAAGGTGACCGAACTGCCTGACCGTGGCGGAGCGATTCCTCCGCCAGCGGGCACGCCAGTCCGAACCGTGGCGCTGGACGAGCGTGGCGAGCAGTTGGGATCGACGGCTTTTGCTGCATTGCTTGGCCGCTGGCGCGACGACGGGGTGCGGGAAACGCGATTTCTCATTGGTGCGGCGGACGGGCACGATGCTGCTCTGCGTGGCGGTGTCGACTTGCTGTTTGCTTTCGGTGCAGCCACTTGGCCACACATGCTGGCCCGGGCAATGCTCGCCGAGCAGCTCTGGCGCGCGACAAGCATTCTAGCCGGCCATCCTTATCACCGCGATGGCTAGCGTCATGACGTCACGCAAGGCTCTGATCCTTGTCACGCTGGCACTTGCTTGCCTCGCTGGTCTGCAGGGGCTTGCGCAGGATGCCCCGTTCGAAAGCGCAGACCAGGCAGGTGCTGCATTGCGTGCGGCGACGCAGGCGCTGACAGAGGCCCGCAAGCGCGGCGACGATCTCGAGGCAGCTGCACAGCGCGCGACGGCAGCGGCCGATCGCACCGCCAGCGAGGCGGCGGCCGTTGCAGCGCGGATCCAGCAATCCGAAGCAGAGATTGCACTCGCACAGGCGAGTATTCAGGTAATCGACCGGCAGCGCGCGGCGCTCCGGCTGCGCATAGCCGCTCGGCAGGAGCCTGTGGTGCGGCTGACGGCGGCTCTGCAGTTGATGTCGCGACGCCCGCTCGTGTTCAGCCTGATGCGCGCGGACACGCTACGCGAGACGGTTTATCTGCGCGCTGTATTGGAAACCATGCTGCCTGAAGTCCAGCGCCGCACTGCCGGTTTGCGTTCAGAGATCGTGCGGGGGCGCCAGTTGCAAGCAAAGGCACGCCAGGTGGCCAAGCAACTCAGGACGAGCGAAGACGCGCTGACGGGTAGGCGACAACAACTGGCAGCGTTGGAAAGCCGCCAACGCATCGCTTCGCGCAGTGCCCAGGGCATAGCCAGTCGCGAAGCGGATCGCGCACTGGCGCTGGCCGAGGAGACACGGGACATCACCGCGCTGATGGAGCGACTTCGCGCGGATGGATCGCTGCGCAGCCAGCTTGCGGCTTTGCCCGGACCAGTTCCTCGTCCGGACCGGCCCGGTTCGATGCTGGTCATTGACCAAGGCAGGCCGAATCAGGGGGCGACTGCCGGACTTTCCTGGATCATGCCTGTGAGCGGCCGGATCCTGGCCGGGTTCGGTGATGCGGCGGAAGGCACTCGTTCGGCCGGAGTGACGCTGGCTCCTGCCGCTGGCGCTCAGGTTGTTGCCCCGGCCGCGGGAAGAGTCGTCTTCGCCGGGGACTACCGCGGGTATGGGCGCATTGTCATTATCGACCACGATGGCGGCTGGACGTCGCTGATCACCAATCTGGGCCGGCTCGACGTTGCCGTGGCGGCGCGGGTTGTTCAGGGTTCTCCGCTTGGCCTTGCCGGGCCGGGTAGGCCCACAGTAACAATCGAGCTTCGCAAAGACGGACTGCCGGTCAATCCGCTCGCGCTTATTGGGCGGTGATTGCCCTTTTTGCACGGCGCGTGCCCATCTGGCGTTAATCGCCCCGGCCCTATAGAAGCAGCTCCAAGGCTTTGCACTCTCTGTCGAAAGACGATCATGGCGTTCAAGTTCGCTCCCCTGCTCCGCGCCGCTGCGCTTGTCAGCGCGGTCGCGCTCATCCCGGTGACCACCGCCGGGCTTGCCGCCGTCGATTCCCGCTCCGGCCCCGAGTTCACCAGGCTCATGGCCGTCTATGAGCGCATCAAGACGAGCTATGTCGAGCCGGTCGACGACGACAAACTTATCAAGGGGGCGATCAACGGCATGCTCGCCGCACTTGATCCCCACAGTTCCTATCTTGATGCCCGCGATTTTGAGAACCTGCGCACGCAGACCGATGGTTCTTATGGTGGGCTGGGACTTTCGGTCACTATGGATGACGGCGCCGTGAAGGTGATCGCTCCTACCAAAGGCAGCCCCGCCGATGCCGCCGGCGTCAAGGCGGGTGACTTCATCACGCACATCAACGGCAAGCTGATCTACGGCGGCACGCTTGATGAGGCGGTCGACCAGATGCGCGGACCTCCCGGCACGACCATCGGTCTCACCTTGTTCCGCACCGGCCGCGATGAGCCAATTGACGTCAAGATCACCCGGCAGATCATTGAACTCAAGCCTGTCGATTGGAAGGTCGAGGGCAACGTCGGTGTGATCTCGGTTTCCAGCTTTAGCGCCAATGTCGGCAGCGAAGTGCTTGATGCGTTCAAGCAGATCAAGATCAAGACGGGCGGCAGGGTTACCGGACTGGTGCTGGATCTGCGCGGCAATCCGGGCGGTCTCCTTGATCAGGCGGTGGCGCTTTCCGATCTCTTCCTGGATCACGGCGTGATCGTGTCACAGCGTGGTCGCTATCCGCGAGATAATGAGACCTACAATGCCGAATCGATGACCCCCGGGGATATTGCCAAGGGCATTCCCATGGCGGTTCTCATCAACGAAGGCTCGGCGTCCGCTTCGGAAATCGTCGCTGGCGCGCTTCAGGATCAGCACCGCGCGGTGCTTATGGGGCAGCGCAGCTTCGGCAAGGGCAGTGTGCAGACACTGATGCCGCTCACGCGCGATACGGCGCTCAAACTTACCACGGCGCGGTACTACACGCCCTCCGGCCGTTCGGTGCAGGAAGGCGGGATCGATCCCGATATCGCCGTTCCTCAGATCTCCGATCCCGATCTGAGGAAGCGTGCTCAGCGCTTCTATCGTGAGAGCGACTTGCGCGGCCACCTCGTGAACGAGATCAAGGATGATAAGGATCTTGAGCGCGACAAGGTACAGGATCCGCGTTTCAAGATGACCCCCGAGGAGCTGAAGGCCAAGGGGATCGATGATTTTCAGCTCTACTACGCACTGCAAACGCTGGGACGGACCGCGCCCCAGGCACTGGCGGTACGCAAGCGCTAAGACTGTGGCAAAACTGATGATCATGCCAGTTCAGAGGGCGTACCTCGTCGCGCTAGCGGTTCCAGGCAGCCTGCTCGCAGCCGTCTACTTTGCCCAGTATGGCTTTGCTCTCGCACCCTGCGAGATGTGCTGGTGGCAGCGATATCCTCATTTTGTGGCGCTTGGTTGCGCGTTGGCCGCCTTGGCCACCCGCGGCACCCGGCTTGGCGAGGCATTGGTGCGGCTGGCTGCCGTGGCGATCGCCGTCAGCGGCTTGATCGGTGCGTTCCATGCTGGCGTCGAGTACGGTTGGTGGCAGGGCCCGACGGCCTGTTCGTCGACCAGCCTTGGCGATGATCCGCTGGCTTCGATCATGAACGCTCCGCTGATACGATGCGATACGCCAGCTTGGACCCTGTTCGGGATCAGTCTGGCCGGGTTCAACTTTTTGATTTCGATGGCCAGCGGGGCACTGATCCTGGTGCTCCTCGGCCGTGGTCGCAAGGGAATGGGATGATGGGCGAAACGCGCGAGGCAATGCTGCGGGTCAATCAGGCTGGTGAGTTTGGCGCGATACGCATCTACGCCGGACAACTGGCGGTGATGGGCAACCGAACTCCCATCTCGGGTGAGATAGCGGCAATGGCGCAGCAGGAAGCCGGGCACCGCGAGCGCTTCGACGCCTTGCTTGTAGAGCGCGGCGTGCGCCCAACTGTGCTGCAGCCGCTCTGGTCCGCCGCCGGTTTTGCGCTTGGCGCTGCCACCGCCTTGATTGGCCCGGAAGCCGCCATGGCCTGCACTGCGGCGATCGAGACCGAGATCGAACGGCATTATACAGAGCAGCTTGAGGAACTGGGTGACGATGACCCCGAGCTTTCCGCCATGATCCAAGAATTCCGCGATGACGAGCGCGAGCATCGCGATACGGCGCTTGCATCAGGAGCGGAGCGGGCCCCTGCTTATCCCTTCCTCTTCAACGCGATCCGCATGGGTTGCCGGGTGGCGATCGCAGTTTCCAAGCGCTTCTGATCTCTGGCTGCTCGATCCACCGCAAGTCATGGGCTTCAGCTATCGTTCACGCCGCGCAGGTCCTATATCACCTGGCACGATACAAGCTGGAGCCCTCGCGATGAAGCGTTATTTCACCGTTCCTTTTATCCTGGCCGCACTGCTGGCAGCGCCGCTGGCGGCCTCGGCTCAGGAGCGGGACAATCCGGCCGAGAAGATCAACCAACTCATCGTCTATGGCGATGATCCCTGCCCGGCTTCGTCCGACGGATCGATCACGGTTTGCGCGCGCAAGGATGAAGCCGAACGTTTCCGAATCCCCAAGCCGCTGCGCGAGAATCCCAATGCTTCTGTTAATCAGGGATGGACCCAGCGGGTGAAAGCCTATGAGACGGTCGGCGCGACTGGCGTGAATTCATGCTCGCCGGTCGGCGCGGGCGGCGCCACGGGATGCATGGCGCAGCTCATCAACAGCGCCTACTCGGAAAAGAAGCAGGCTAGTGATGTGCAGTTTGGCAAGCTGATCGAAGAAGAGCGCGCCAAGCGCCTCACGACGATCGACGCCGACACTGCGGCCGAACAAGCCCGGGTCGAGGTTCTGGAGAAGGAATACGAGGCCAAGCTGAAGCGCGAGCGCGATGGCGTGACCCAGCCCCCACCGCCCGTCGGCAATCCGCCAGCCGCCCCGCTGGCTGTGCCGCCTCAGCCCTGACCGTCGGGGTTCGGACCTCAGCCGAGCGCGATATCGGGCGCGTCTTCCTGCTTCATGCCAACAGTGTGATACCCTGAATCGACGTGGTGCACTTCGCCCGTCACGCCGGAAGACAAGTCTGACAGCAGATAGAGACCGGCCCCGCCGACATCGTCGATCGTCACATTGCGGCGGAGCGGCGAGTTCAGCTCGTTCCACTTGAGGATGTAGCGGAAATCGCCAATCCCGCTTGCTGCAAGGGTCTTGATCGGGCCGGCGGACAACGCGTTGACGCGAATGCCTTGCGGGCCGCAGTCGTTGGCAAGATAGCGCACGCTGGCTTCGAGCCCTGCCTTGGCCACGCCCATCACATTGTAGTGCGGCACAACCTTTTCAGCGCCGTAGTAGGTCAGCGTAAGGATCGAGCCCCCACCGCTGGCCACGCCGTTTTCGTCTTCCACCAGGGGCATCATCGCGGCCGCGCGGCGGGTGACTGCAACCATGCTGTAGACCGAAATGTTCATCGTCATCAGGAAGTTGTCCAGCGACGTGTCCATGAACTTGCCGCGCAACTCGTTCTTGTCGGAAAAGCCGATCGCATGGACGAGAAAGTCGATTGTCGGCCACCGCTCTGCCAGCGTGCCGAATGCCGTATCGAGTGCTGCCATGTCCGAGACATCGCATTCGATCAGGAAATCGCTCCCAAGGCTCGCTGCAAGCGGGCGCACCCGCTTTTCAAGCGCTTCACCCTGATAGGAAAAGGCGAGTTCGGCACCTTGCTCGTGTAGCTTGCGGGCAATACCCCATGCGAGCGACTTGTCATTGGCGAGGCCCATGATCAGGCCGCGCTTTCCTTCCATAAGTCTCGTCATGCGACCTCTTGCTTCAATGGTCCTGTTGCATTCGTGCTGCATCCCGCGCCCGGTTGTCGGCCTGACCGACCAGATCCTGTTCCTCGGGCGTTTCGGCCAGAGCGGCGTTGAGTTCGGCTCCGACGACCATCCCTAGGCCAATCAGCCAGAAAAAGAAAAGCGTGATCATCACACCGGCGAGGCTGCCGTATGTCAGATCGTATTGGAAAAGGTGGCGCAGCAGCTTGGGCAGCATGGTTGTGACGATCAGCCACCACAGCGTGACGAACAGCGCACCCGGCCACTTGGGATACATTCTGGCGCTGTAAGCCCCAGGCGTGAGCGAGATAAACAGCAGCCAAAGCGCGCCGAAAAGGACCAATGCCGGGATGCCGCGCGATAGAGCGAGCGCGCCGATCAGGCCGTTTGCTTGCGGTAGCAAAGTGGTCACAGCCTCGATTGCCGTGCCAATCACCACTTGGGCTGCAATCGACAACAGGATGAGCACGACCGAAGCGATGATGAGGCCGGTCGACATGAGCCGGTACCGCCAGAATGCGAGGGCAAGCCGCGTGCCATAGGCGCGGCGCAGGATATCCCGGATCGTCTCGACGAGACTGCCGACCGTCCACAGCCCGACAAGCCCACCGATCCAAAGTAGTCCCCCGGTCCGCGCCTCGATCACACTGTGGGCGACAGGAGACACCACATCGGCGACAACAGGCGGCAAGGCCATGAGCACGGTGCCCAACGCCGCCATGCGATCCTCCGTCTCCCCGACCAGCGAGAACATTGCGGCGCCGGTGATGAAGAAGGGAAACAGGGCGATGAGTACCATGTAAGCAAAGTTGCCCGCGTGGATCGTTCCGTCGTTCAGCACCCCGGTCCAGACCCGCCGGATCACTTCCCGCGAGCGAACCTGCAAAGCGCGCCGAGGCCCAATTCCGGCAAGGCCCGGCCGGTGCACGAGCGCCGCCAGCCGCCGCGCTTCGGGAGAAAGATCGGCAACGGGACTGAGGGGCTCGGTTGGCCTGGGCATTGATGGCTCATCCTCATGCCCGCCCATCCGATCAGACCGCGAACTTGCCGCGCAAGTCACGGCCATCGCGCCATCCCTCAAGACGCACCCTGAGATCGGCGTCTTCGGTGGGAATGTCGATCATGAGCGTCACTAGCTGATCGCCACGCTCGCCGTTTTTCCGGGTGAAGCCGCGGCCTTTGAGGCGCAGCGTCTTGCCGCTCGAACTTCCCGGCGCGACAGTCATCATCACCGGCCCTTCGGCTGTCGGAATGCGCACTTTCGCGCCGGAAATCGCTTCATCGAGGCTGATCGGCACTTCGAGGCGGATGTTGTCGCCCTCGCGCTCGAAATAAGGGCTCGGCAGGATTTCGATCGTCACGATGGCATCGCCGAAGCCCCCTGGCCCGGCTTCCCCTTTTCCGCCGAGGCGAACCTGCTGGCCATCGACCAGTCCGGCAGGGAGCTTAAGGTCGATTGTCTTGCCATCAGTCAATGACACCCGCTGGGGCTCACGCCGCGCAGCCTCGTCGAAGGGGACCTTGAGGGAATACGTCACATTGGCGCCGCGCGGGGCCGCGCGGCGTCGCGCACCGGGACCGGCGCCACCCATCCCGCCGCGTCCACCGAACAAGCCCTCGAAGATGTCGCCCAGGTCAGGGCCCTCGCCTCCGCCCTGGCCGAAGCCTTCGAACCCATCATGGCGATAGCCGCGCTGGGCTCCGGCAAATCCGCCACCCGGTCCGCCGCCGCCAAAGCCGAAGGGACCTGCCGGGTTGCCCTCGGCGTCGATCTCGCCGCGGTCGAAACGGGCGCGCTTGTCCTTGTCGGAAAGCAGATCGTAGGCTCGGGTCACTTCGGCAAAACGCTCGGCCGCATTGGGTTTTCCGGCATTGCGGTCTGGGTGCAACTCCTTGGCAAGCGTGCGATAGGCAGACTTGATCTCCTTCTCGCTTGCAGTGCGGGCTACGCCGAGGATGGAATAAGGATCTGCCATGATCCTTAGCTAGGGTCGCGCCGGCTTACCCGCAAGGCTCGCTTTGCACTCCGGCTGTGCTGAGCTACTGCGCGGCACAAGCCCACTGATCGTGATCAGGAATGCACAGGACCAAAATCGTGGCCACACAAACGAGCGAAGACGCCATCCCGGGTATCGACCCATTCGCCATTTTCGAGGCCTGGTTTGCCGATGCGAAGGCGAGCGAGCCCAACGATCCCAACGCGATGGCACTTGCAACGGCCACCCCGGGCGCTGCGCCTTCTGTGCGCATGGTCCTGCTCAAAGGGCACGGGCCCGATGGTTTCGTGTTCTACACCAATTTCCAAAGCCGCAAGGGCGGTGAACTCGCCGCCAATCCCCAGGTTGCGCTGCTGTTCCATTGGAAGAGTCTTCGCCGGCAGGTGCGGGTTGAAGGTACAATCAACGAAGTCACGCCGGCTGAAGCTGACGCTTATTTCGCAAGCCGGCATCCCGAATCGCGGCTTGGTTCGGCGGCATCCGATCAGTCGCGTCCACTCCCCTCGCGTGAGGCATATCTGGAACGGGTCGAGGCGTTGAGGTCGCAATATCCGGATGGTTCGGTGCCGCGTCCGGCGCATTGGTCCGGCTACCGCGTGACGCCGCATGCGATCGAATTCTGGCAGGACCGGGAGTATCGCCTGCATGAGCGCCGCCGTTTCATCCGCACTGATGAGGGCGGCTGGACCAGTGCGCTGCTTTATCCATGATCTGTCTCGGGACATCAGCATGGATATGACCCGCAGCCAGGACCATGGCGATCTCAATCGCCGGGCGGCCTATGCCAGCATCAGCGTGGCGGCGCTGCTGCTCGTGATGAAGGGCTATGCAGTGGTCAGCACCGGCTCGACAGCGATGCTCGGAAGCCTTGCCGATACGGGGCTCGATCTTGTGGCCAGCCTTGCCACTTTGCTCGGCGTCTGGATCGGCGCCCAGCCCGCTGATGCCAACCATCGGTTCGGCCATGGCAAAGCCGAGGCGCTTGCCGCGATGTTCCAAGTTGTGTTGATCTCGCTATCGGCGCTTGGTCTTGCGTGGCGAGCAGTTGACGAATTTCTGGCCGGCGGGCGCCCGGCGGAGGCGGAAGCGGGCATGTTTGTCTCGCTTGTCGCCATCGGGGCCACTATCCTGCTGCTGGCCTATCAGCGCCGGATTATCCGCGCGACCGGTAGTCTCGCCATTGCGACCGACAACCTCCACTATTCATCTGATCTTGTCCTAAACCTGGCGGTGATCGCGGCGCTGGCGCTCGACCACTGGTTTGGCCTTGCGGGGACAGATGCGGGCTTTGCCTTTGCTATCGCGCTCTGGCTGGGCTGGGGGGCATGGAACGCTTCTCAGGCGGCTATTGAACAGCTGATGGACCATGAATGGCCGCTTCAGAAGCGCGAGCGCTTTCTTGCGGTTGTGGCTGAGCATCCCGAGCTCAGGGGCTTGCACGATCTGCGCACGCGGACCAGCGGCAACCGTGATTTCGTGCAGTTCCACGTCTGGGTCGATGGACGCATGACGGTGACCGAGGCACACCGCGTCATGGACGAGATCGAGGAAAAACTGCTCGAAGCATTTCCTGGCGTCGAGATACTGATCCATCCTGATCCTGATGGCCATGTGGATGAGGCCGACCTCGGTGCGCAGGATCTGCTAACGCCTGCTCCTGCTGACGGCGCCAGTCCCGCGCTCGCGGCTCAAGGAGCGCCGACGCGGCGTTGAGCGGCTTCATTCTGCCCGCTTGAACAGCGCCACGAGCTCGCCAAGACGCTTTGATACCGGAGTAAGCTGGTCTTCCTGCGTCTTGCCCAGCCTTACCACCACCAGTTTTCGCGAGGGCGATACGAGCACATACTGGCCGAGGTGGCCTAGGCAGGCGAACAGGTCCCGTGGGCCCCGGTCGGGAAACAACACAGGCTCGCCCGACGTCGGCGTGCGGTTCAGCCAGATCTGCGCGCCGTATTGCGCTTCGCGCGGGGAGGGTGTGACCATGAAATCGATCCACTGGCGCGGGACGAGCTGCGCCCCGGCCACCGCGCCGCGATTGCGCAGGAACTCGCCAAAACGCGCCCAATCGCGTGCCGTTCCGTGAATCAGGCTGCCACCGATCAAGGTGCCCGAGGCATCGAATTCGGGCAGCATGGAACGCATGCCGACAGGCTCGAACAGCCGGGTCCGCAGATAGTCCGCCACCGCGCGGCGGCGGCTTTCAGGATCGGGTGCCTGTGCAAGCACGCGCGCGGCAAGATCCGCCAGGATCACGCTGGTTGCGGTTGAATAGACCCATTTGCGCCCTGGTTCGTATTGGAGTGGCTGGTCTTCGGCGTAGCGCGCCATCGCATCGCGTCCGTCGAGGAACAGCATGCGCACTTCATCTGACTTCCACGGCGGCGAGATGGCCTCTGCATGGCGCAGGCCTGAGCGCATCTGGAGCAGTTGGCGCAGCGTAATCTCTCCGCGGGGGTCGCCCGGCCGCTGCCATGCCGGGATCGGGGCGGGCTCATCCAGCCGCAGGCGCCCGTCCGAAATGAGCATGCCGATCATCACGCCGGTGATCGACTTGGCCATCGACCAGCTCACGAACCGGGTGTTCTCGTGATATCCCGGTGCATAGCGCTCGGCGATGAGGCGACCGCTCTGCATGACCACCAGGGCGCGGGTTTCCTCCGCATCCGTTGCCGTGAAGAGCGAATCGACCCGCCGCGCAAGGTCTTCGCGTGATACACCGGGATTGGCGGTGACCGCCTTGAGCGCGTCTGCCGAGACCGGCAGCGGTGCCGTTGGAGTGGCGGGGCCACAGCCGAAGAGGGCTGGCACAAGCGCGAGCGGAGCGATAAGGGCAAGGATAGGGCGGGCCATAAGGCGGTCAGCTTTCCTCCAGATTGACCCGGTGTGGCAATGGTCAAACCCTCAGAATCTCAAAATCCGGTGCCTTTAGCCAGGCAGCCGCGTCGACGGCGCTGGTGGTGGGGCCTGATTGCCTTGGCCGTGCTGTCGGGCGCTGGTTTCTTCGTCTGGCCGCAGCTCCATGGCTACGGGCTGACAGGCGCGGCCTATGGCGCGCGCGTTGCCTGTTCCTGCCGCTTCGTCGGCGGTCGACCACTCGGGGATTGCCGAAAGGACTTCGAGCCCGGGATGGACCTCATCACACTGTCTGAAGATACATCGGCACGCAGTGTCACGGCTCGGTTTCCGCTCCTTGCGGTGCAAACCGCAACGTATCGCGAAGGCTGGGGCTGCGTGCTGGAACCCTGGAGCGGCTAGGTAGCTGCTATTAGCCGACCCAAGGAGCGGTTTCCTCGATCCAGCCACCACCGATAACGCGGTCCCCGTCATAAAAGACAGCCGCCTGCCCGGGCGCAACGCCGTATTCCGGCTGATGGAAGCGGATTACGCAATGTGCCCCGTCACCCGGAACGCCTTCGACGCTGACCGGTACCGGTTTTGTCAACGAACGAACTTTGGCTGTAATCCCCGTTTCCGTGGGCATCGGACCAATGCGGTTGGTTTCGCCGATACGCGCAGAACCGACCGCCAGCATAGCCTTTGGCCCCACCAGAACACGCCGGGCCGGCGCATCCAGTGCGGTTACGTAGAGCGGTTCGCTCTGCCCGCCGATCTCGAGCCCTCTGCGCTGGCCAACAGTGTAGTGAATTACCCCGCGATGAGTGCCCAGCACCGTGCCGGTCCCGGCATGGACAATCTCGCCCGGTGCAGAACCTTCTGGCCGCATCTTGGTCACGATGGAGGCATAGTCTCCATCAGGCACGAAGCAGATGTCCTGACTATCCGGCTTGGTGGCGACGCCGAGGCCCAATGCGGCAGCCATTGCGCGGACATCGGCTTTGGGCAGTCCACCAAGCGGGAAGCGCAGGAACGCCAACTGGTCCTCTGTGGTGCCATAAAGGAAGTAGGACTGGTCGCGCGCCGGATCGACTGCGCGGTGGAGTTCTGGACCATCGTTGCCGTCAACCCGCCGGACATAGTGCCCCGTTGCAAGGCAATCCGCGCCAAGATCGCGCGCCATGGTGAGCAAGTCGGTGAACTTGGGCCCCATGTTGCAACGGATGCACGGGATCGGCGTCCGCCCGGCGAGGTAGTCGTCGGCAAATCGCTCGACGACGTCTTCACGGAATCGCGATTCATGATCAAACACATAGTGCGCGATGCCAAGCCTGTCGGCCACGGCGCGTGCGTCGCGGATATCATCGCCTGCGCAGCAGGCGCCCTTGCGTCCTGTCGCGGCACCATAGTCATAGAGTTGCAGTGTAACGCCGATCACTTCGGCGCCGCTTGCGACGGCAAGTCCTGCAACCACCGAACTGTCGACACCTCCGGACATGGCGACGACGATTCGCCGAGGCTGATCGTCTGCCGGAAATGCAAAAAGTTTTGCGGCCTCGCTTTTGCCGAGTAGCCGCCCGGCCAAAGATCCGTCGCTGGTTCCGGAAGCGGCGATAGTGCCGTTAGTGCCCGAGTTGCTGTGCATCCCGGCGCCATAGGACCTTTCGCGGGCTAGCGGCAGGGCAAAAAATCGTATCGGCTGAGTCCGTCGGTTCTGGCCAAAGCCTAACTCTTGATGAAGGCGGGCTTTACCCTCCTTTATAGGACCGTGGTTTAGAGCCCGGTCCATGGAGATGAACTTTCCCGATTCACGGCCCCTGGTGCCGTGCGATTCGAGCCGCGGTTTGCGTCCGCTTGGCTGGGGCGAACTTTGCGCCCGGCTGCTTGCCGCGCACGATACGCGTGGCGCGCTTGCAGGGGCGGCGGCGGCAAGCACTGCTGAACCCGGGCTCGTCGGTACAGTCGGATTGGGGCTCGGTGTATCTGGCCCGCGTGGCGGCACAGGTTTCAGTTTTCACGATTCAGCCGCAGCGTTGCTCAGAAGCGTTGAAACGCACGCTGAAGAAGGCGTTAACCCCGCCTCTTCAGGGAATGGAAATGACGTGGGCGGCACTATTGGGCCAGTTCCAAATGTCGGCACGAAGCGTCGACCAGACGAGAATTGACATGATTGAGAACCAGAAAATCAAGCCATCGCAAGTCATTGGCCCCCTTGGTGAGCCACTGACTCTGGACAGCCTGCCGCCGCCTTCGACGACACGCTGGGTCGTGCGCCGAAAGGCTGAGGTCGTGGCTGCGGTTAACGGTGGCCTCCTCACGATCGATGAGGTTTGTGAGCGATATAACCTGACGCTGGAGGAATTCGCGTCCTGGCAGCGTGCGGTCGATCGGTCTGGGATGCAGGGGCTGCGGGTAACCCGCATCCAGCACTACCGCGATCTGTACGAGCGCCAACTCAAGTTCTGATTTGCTCTAGGGCGCCAGGTACGCGCACTTGGTACTGTTTTCTGGTGGCCGTCCCGATTGTCGGGGCGGCCATTTGTTTTGGTGTGCCCGAAAAGGCCATCGCCTCATGGGCGCGGTTGCTTCATCGCCACTGTCGAATGAATTGTTCATGCTCTTCGTCGAGCCGCAATTGTCACTCGTCGGATGCACCGCTAAGACAAGGATTGCGTGCGGCACTGCGAGACTACCCGCGCTTGCGGCAAGTGATATAGTTAGGTAACACACTTCCGCCAGGTTGGGGCAAACCCATTCTCGGCAGTTCGGCGCCCGACCGGGACTAAGGCACGTGAACGAAATGAACTACGAAGCGAGCATCAAATCCAGGCTCCAGCCTGCCGTTGAGCCGGCCATCGATGATGGCGAATTCGGTTCGCGCGGCGCCGGCCGTGGCCGCATGGTGATCATTGGCGTGGCCATCGCGCTCGCGCTCGGTCTCGCTTGGTATTTCATGCACCGCACGCCGGCTGCCACGGATGCGGCGTCGGCCCGCAACGCGCAGGCGCAATCCGTCAGCGTTATCACGCCCGGTGTTACCAGCGTGACCGGCTCGATCACCGCCAGTGGCACGATTGCCGCGCGGCGTGAGATGCCTGTCGGCATTGCCGGTGAAGGCGGGCGGGTCGTCAGCGTTCTGGTGGATGCAGGCACTTGGGTGCAGGCAGGGCAGGTCCTTGCCGTGGTCGATCGTTCTGTGCAGGCGCAGCAGATTGCCGGTCAGGCAGCGAACACCGAAGTCCAGCGTGCCAATGCGCGGATCGCACAGGCCAATCTCGATCGCGCGCTTAAGCTGGTTGAGCGCGGGTTCATTTCAAAAGCGGATGTCGACCGTCTGGTCGCCACGCGCGATGCCGCTGTGGCGCAGGTGCGCGTTGCTTCCGCAGCGCTCGATCAGCTGCGCGCCAGCACCGCACGGCTGAGTATCGTCGCCCCTGCGGCAGGTCTCGTGCTGACACGCGGTGTAGAGCCGGGCCAGATCGTGAGCCCGGGCAGCGGGGTGCTTTTCCGCATCGCCAAGGAGGGCCAGTTCGAAATGCAGGCCCGTCTCGCCGAGAACGACCTTGCACGGCTTTCCGTCGGCCAAACGGCAGAGGTGACACCGGTTGGCACGAGCAAGCCGTTTATCGGCCAGATCTGGCAGCTCTCGCCCACAATTGATGCCCAGACGCGCGAAGGCATTGCCCGCATCGCGCTGGCCTATGATCGGGCGCTGCGTCCGGGCGGCTTCGCCAGCGCCCAGATCCGCAGCGGTTCCGTCACCGCGCCGGTCCTGCCGGAATCCGCTATCCTTTCAGACCAGCAGGGGCCGTTCGTCTATGTCGTGGGCAAGGGCAACAAGGTTGAACACCGCACGATAAAGACCGGAGACGTGACGGCGCAAGGCATCGTGGTGGCAGAGGGCCTCTCGGGCGGCGAGCGGGTGGTGATGCGTGCTGGCGGCTTCCTTAGCCCCGGCGATGTCATCCGTCCGGTTGTGACAGGGGCCCCTCCGCCCGCGGTCCGCCCGGGCGCGTGAGCGGGAACCGGCGCCCATGAACTTCCGCAACATTTCCGCCTGGTCGATCCGCAACCCGGTCGTACCGATCGTGTTGTTCCTTGGCCTCACGCTGGCGGGCATTGTCGCGTTCATGGGCATGAAGGTTCAGGATCAGCCTGACATCGAATTCCCGCTGGTAATTGTCACGATTTCCCAGCCGGGCGCTGCGCCGACAGAGATCGAGAACCAGATAACCCAGCGCATCGAATCCGCAGTCCGCACGATTGCCGGGGTCGATACGCTGTCGTCGACCGCGACCGAGGGCTCCAGCCAGACCATGGTCCAGTTCGCCATCGGCACCGACATCAATTCTGCGGTGAACGAGGTGAAGAACGCGGTTGACCAGGTTCGCGGCGATCTGCCGGAGGGCATTCTCGAACCGCAGGTGATCAAGGCGCAGACCTCGTCTGATCCGATTGCCTACTTCGCAGTGTCTGCAGACGACATGACGATGGAGCAGTTGTCGTGGTTCATTGATGATACGGTGCGCAAGCGCTTGCTCTCCGTCCCCGGCATGGCGGAGGTTGATCGCAATGGCGGCGTAAACCGTGAGATCGCGGTTACTCTCGATCCCATGCGGATGAAGGCCCAAGGCGTTACCGCGACACAGATCAACGCTGCTTTGCGGCAGGTCAATCTCAACGCAGCAGGCGGTCGTGCCGAGGTTGCCGGCTCGCGCCAGGCCGTTCGTGTGCTGGGCAATGCGGCCAGTGCTTTCGAACTTTCACGCACTCAGGTCGGCATTTCGGGCGGGCGCACCGTGCGGCTCTCCGATGTGGCCGATGTGCGCGACAGCTTCAGCGAAATCACCTCCATCGCCAAGCATGATGGCAAGCCGGTCGTGACTTTCAGCATCGCCCGCGCGCGCGGCGAATCCGACGTCAGCGTGTTCGACGATACGGTCAAGGAACTGGGCAGGATCGAAAAGGAGCAGGGCGGCCGGGTTCACTTCATCCAGTTGTTCTCGAGCGTCGGCTACACCAAGGACCAATACAAGTCCTCGATGTCGGCCATGGTCGAAGGCGCCGTGCTTGCCGTCATCGTGGTGTTCTTCTTCTTGCGCGACTGGCGCGCCACGATCGTCTCGGCGATTGCGATCCCGTTGTCGTCGGTCCCCACCTTCTGGCTGATGAGCCTGATCGGCTTCACGCTCAACACGATGTCGTTGCTGGCGCTTGGACTGGTTGCCGGCGTGCTGGTCGACGATGCCATCGTCGAGATCGAAAACATCGTGCGGCACATGCGCATGGGCAAATCGGCCTACCAGGCCGCCATCGATGCGGCTGACGAAATCGGGCTCGCGGTTGTGGCCACAACCTTCTCGATTGTGGCTGTGTTCCTGCCGGTTGCGCTGATGCCTGGTGTTTCCGGCCAGTTCTTCAAGAACTTCGGTCTCACCGTCGTGATAGCGGTGCTGTTCTCGTTGCTCGTCGCACGCATGATAACGCCGATGATCGCAGCCTACTTCCTGCGTGCCCACGGAGAGGCCGAACACGGCAATGGTCCGTGGATGCAGCGGTATATGAAGGTGCTCAAGTGGTCCCTCGATACCGCTAGCGTTGCGGCCTATCGCGCGCGCTTCCCCCGGCGCTGGTTCCGCGCGCGCCTGCGCGATCATCGGTTGTGGATGATGGGTGTAGCCGCCGGCGCACTTGGTTTCACCGTGGTGCTGTTCTTCCTCATCCCGTCGCAGTTCTTCCCTGAGACCGATGGCGATTTCAGCCGCATCACGATCGAGATGGTCCCCGGCACAACCATCGAGCAGACTGAGCGCAAGGTGGATGAAGTGCTCGCGCTCGTTAAAGACGAGCCCGAAATCGATGTCGCGCTAGAGCGGATTAATGAGGGCAACGGCCGCGTTTTCCTTGAATTGAAGCGGGATCGCCAACGATCCAGCATAGAATTCGAGCGCGCGCTTGCAACGCGGCTGCAGAACGTGGCTGATGCGCGGGTCAGCTTCATGAATCAGAACGGTGGCGGGCCTGGCGGTGGCTCAGGGCGGGCCATCAGCGTCATGCTGTCCGGCTCCGATCCTGATCTGCTCCAGAAAACAGCGCAAACGCTGGTCGAGCAAATGAGCCAGCTCAAGGAAGTGGTTGCGCCGCGCATCAGTGCGGATTTGCGCCGGCCGGAAATCGTGATCACGCCGCATCTCGATCTTGCGGCTTCGCTTGGTGTCACCACGCAGGAGCTGAGCCAGGTCATCCGCATCGCCACTCAGGGTGAGATCGATCAGAACAGCGCCAAGTTTTCACTGTCCGATCGGCAGGTGCCGATCCGGGTAAAGCTGCCTGTTGCCTCGCGGCGCGATCTTGCAACCTTGCAGAACCTGCCGGTGCCGACGGCTTCGGGCGGCTCGGTGCCGCTCTCGCGCGTGGCTACCATCGGCTTCGGTTCCGGCCCCACCAGCATCCAGCGCTACAACCAGAACCGCCGCGTGTTCATCGGGGCCGATCTGCCACCGGGCGTCGTCAAGGGCTCGGCTGATGCGGCGATCAAGGCCCTGCCGATCATGAAGAACCTGCCGCAAGGCGTTTCGAATGCGGCGGCGGGTGAAGATCGCTGGCAGCAGGAAATGCTCACCAACTTCATGGTCGCGCTGGCTGCCGGCGTGCTGCTGGTCTTCTCCGTGCTTGTGCTGCTTTACCGCCGGTTCATCTCGCCGCTGGTGAACATGGGTTCGCTGTTCCTCGCTCCGCTGGGGGGGCTCCTATTGCTGCTCGCCACGGGCCAGGCGCTTTCGCTGCCGGTGTTCATCGGGGTGCTCATGCTGTTCGGGATCGTGGCCAAGAACTCGATCCTGTTGATCGACTTTGCCATCGAGGAAATGTCACGAGGCACGCCCAAGCTTGAGGCGATCATCGAAGCAGGGCACAAGCGCGCCCAGCCGATCGTGATGACAACCGTCGCGATGATCGCTGGCATGGTGCCAACTGCGGTCTCGCTTGGCGGCGATGCCGGCTGGCGTTCGCCGATGGGCATTGTGGTGATCGGCGGGCTTGCGCTTTCCACCTTGCTCACGCTGCTGCTTGTGCCTGCCGGTTTCAGCCTCGCCGACGGTCTGGAGAAGCGGGTTGGCCCGTGGATCGGACGCCGTGTCCTGTCGTACGACCCGCATGAGGCCGCGCGTGAGCGGCGGGACCATGCGGCGGGTGAGGCATTTCCGGCAGAGTGACCGCGACGCCAAGGGTACCACCCTCTGGCCGCCTGGCCCGCCCGACGAATTCGTCGGCTTGGATGGCTGATCCGGCTCGGCGAATGCGGATCTTTGCCGCGGCCTTGCTCCTGCTCATGGCAGGACTGTTTTTCACGGCGCGGTGGCTTGAATTGCGCGAGCAAGGCTGGGGTTTTCTGCGCGCCTTTGCCGAAGCCGCCATGGTCGGCGGCCTCGCAGACTGGTTTGCGGTGACAGCGCTTTTCCGCCGTCCGCTCGGCCTGCCAATACCGCACACGGCCATCATTCCCGAAAACAAGGACCGCATCGCTGATTCGATGGCCGGGTTTCTGCGCGCGAATTTTCTGACGCCGCCGGTCGTTGCGCGGCGCTTGCGAGGTCTCAACGCAGCGAATGCAGCGGGCCAGTACCTCGCCAATCCACGTCCTGGCGAAAGCCGGCTGGGCGCTGGCGCGGCGAGCCTCCTGGCCGATGTGCTGGGCTCGCTCGATCAGGAGAAGCTTGGCGGGATGGCCAAGGCGGCGCTGCGCAGCCGGATCGAACGGCTGGCACTCGCCCCGTTGCTCGGTAACCTGCTTGCCGCGATGATCGCCGAAGGCCGGCACATGCCTCTGATCGAAGGGCTCATCCGTCGATCCGCCGAAGCACTCGAGGCCAATGAGGACCTTGTCCGGGGGATGATCCACGACAAGGCCAATACCCTCCTGCGCTGGACAGGGCTCGACGAGCGGTTGGCGAACAGCATTCTCGACGGACTCTACAAGCTTCTCGCCGAAACAGTCGTGATTGAAGATCACCCGCTGCGCCGCAAGATCGAGGAAAGCCTTGCCGCCCTTGCCGACGCGCTGGTGAGCGATCCCGCCATGCATGCCCGGGTTGAGGCGATGAAACGCGATGTGCTTGCGAACCCGGCTTTTGCGGCGTGGCTCGATGGCCTGTGGGAACGGGGCCGGGCCCAACTGCTGCAGGCGGTACGCTCTAGCGGCCGCGCCAATGGTATTGGCGGCGATGGCAGCGACCGGATCGGTGCCTCACTCGCCGAGCTTGGCCGTGCGCTCCAGCATGACACGCGCTTGCAGGTTCTGGTCAATCGCTTCGCGCGGCGGACGCTGGTGGGGGTTGTCACGCGTTACGGTGATGAGATCGTCCGGCTGGTGTCCGAAACGGTGCGCCGCTGGGATGCGCGCACGGTGACGGACCGGATCGAAGGCGCGGTGGGGCGGGATCTACAGTTCATCCGGATCAATGGCACGCTGGTCGGTGGACTTGTCGGCGTGGCGATTCACGCGATAGACGTGGCCTTATGACAGGACCTGAGATTTCGACCGACCGCCTCGATATGTGGCGACCTGCCGCGCGCGATCATACCGCGCTGATCGATCTGCTGGCGGATGACGAGGTGCGCCGCCATCTCGGGAGCCGCCCGACCGGAGCGGTCGAGGAGTTTAACCGGCTGTGCCGCAATGCCGGCTCGTGGGCGCTGTACGGCTACGGAATTTTCACCTGCCGGGCGCGTGGTGCGGATGAGGTACTGGGTATCTGCGGCGTGTTCCATTCTTGGCGCGGGTTCGGTCAGGGGCTCGACGATACGCCCGAGATTGGCTGGATCTTCGCCCGGAAGACCTGGGGGCAGGGTATTGCGAGCGAAGCGGCGCGGGCCTCGCTCGCCTGGTTCGACGCGGCCTTTCCGGGGCGGCGGGTGGCCTGCATGATCAACGATACCAACCTGCCGTCGCTTGCAGTGGCCGACAAACTTGGCTTCGTGCGCTATGGTGCCCAGGAAGATCTGGGCACAACGCTGGTACTGCTGGAGCGGGCGCCCTAGCCGACGAATGCGCGCTCGATCACGTATTCGCCCGGATGCGAATTGGCGCCCTCGGTAAACCCGAAGCCTTCGAGCATCGCGGCGACTTCCTTGATCATCGTCATCGATCCGCAGAGCATGACGCGGTCGTGCAGGGGGTCAAAGCTCTTCGGATCGCCCAGTGTACCCTGGAATAGCGTCCCATCGAGCATCAGCCCTTCGATCCGCTTGTTCGTATGGAACGGCTCGCGCGTCACGGTGGGGATATAGGTCAGTCGCTCGGCTGCGAACTCGCCCACCAGTGGATCGTCGGCCAGCCGCGCTTCAAGCATGTCGCGGTAGGCAAGATCGGAAACGCTGCGCACCGAATGGACGACTGCGATCTGTTCGAACCGATCATAGATATCGGGATCGCGAATGAGCGACATCCATGGTGCCAGGCCCGTGCCCGTACCGAGCAGAAACAAGCGGCGACCTGGCAGCAGCGCATCGGCCACCAGCGTGCCGGTCGGCTTGCGGCCGAGGTAGATGTGATCGCCTTCCTTGATTGTCTGGAGGCGCGAGGTGAGCGGACCGTCCGGCACCTTGATCGAGAGAAATTCGAGCACTTCGTCATAGGAAGGCGAAGCCATCGAATAGGCGCGCAGCAAGGGGCGTCCGTTGTCGCCCATCAGCCCGATCATCACGAACTCGCCCGACCGGAAGCGAAAGCTTGGTGGGCGCGTGATCGTGAACGAGAACAGAAACTCGTTCCAGTGGCGCACGGATACGACTGTCTCGACCGAAAGGCTGGACGTTGGTTCTAGTACAAACTGGTCGGGCATGTATCGGCCGTCCGTGGCAAGCAGCTGGGCTGCAGGGTGAATGACAATCAGTCTTTACAATTGGACTGTCAAATTGATTTAACACTCGCCTTTGCAGGCAGGTGTTGCGGCGGTGAGCGTGTCAGCGTCCGGCGGGATCGGGCACGAACGCCGGAGGCACCGGCTCGTTGGCGAAACGCCAGGTGGAAAGATAGGCCAGCTTCACGATCCGGGTCATCTTCCCGTAGTTGATCTTGTCTGCGGTGTCGGTGGTGTGATGGTAATCAGGATGGAAGCCTGTGTTGAACCACATCGCCGGTACATCCTTCAGCACGAATGGAAACTGGTCGCTGCGGAAGAATACGTTGAGCGCGTTTTCATGGTCGAACCGGTCATCGAGATCAAGGCCAACGCTGCGATTGGCCGCTTGCACGGTGCGGTTAAAATCGGGGCTGTAGGTCGCGCCGATCAGGTTGATCCGGTTGGTCGTGTCCTTCGGGATCTCGATCAACCCATCGGTTTGATCACTCGGAGCCTCGTTGCGGCCGATCATGTCGAAGTTGATCATAGCGCGCGTCGTGGGGAGCGGGCGCAGCGGGTGCATCGCCATGTAGTAGGCGCCGAGCAGACCGCGCTCCTCCGCCGCAAACACGGCGAAAAGGATCGAACGCTTCGGCTTCGCTGGACCCGCCATGAAAGCACGGGCCATCGCCACGACGCCGACCGTGCCTGAGCCGTTATCGTCCGCGCCGTGCCAGATTTCCGGCCCGTTGCTGCCATCATGATCGTGGTGCGCGCTGATGATCACCGTTTCGGCGGCGAGCGTTGGATCAGAACCGGGGAGCAATCCGACGACATTGGCGGACTGCCCGCGCAGGCGCTGGGTGTTTTCGAGGTGAAGGGTGACCGTGGTTTCGGCGAGTGCGCGCGACTGCGGGGCGAGTGACGCGTCGATCGCGCTCTGGAGGGTCTGCGGTGTCATCCCCGCGCGGGCGAGCAGCGCTGCGGCGACCGGATCGGAAACAGTGAGCACCGGAATGCGGAGTTCGTCGTCCGGAAGCGCCTGGCCGGGAAGCGGGGGAACGCGCTTGGCGCTGCCGCCAATGCGGTTGACGCGGTCGAGGTTCGAGGGGTGCTTGCGGTTCGGTTCGGCCATGACCAGTAGCGCGACGGCGCCGCGGGCCTGCGCGTTCAAGGCTTTCACGCGGTTGGTGGCGTGGCGCGTGTTGCCGGTGCCGTTGAAGCGCGAGGCGGGATCGTTTTCCTGCGGCTCGTGCTCGAAAACGAGGACGACTTTGCCGCGCACATCAAGGTTCTTGTAGTCATCGTAGCCCACACCGGGCGCGGTGATTCCGAAGCCGGCGAACACGAGCGGAGCCGAGAGGTCCACATCGTCGCGGTAGCCGCCGATGAGATCCGGGGCTTTCCAGCTTTGCTGCGCGGCGCCCACGCGCAAGGTAAGGGCATTTACGGCGGGGTTGGGCCGGTATTCAAGCAGGGGCACGGTCTGGAGATAGCTTGGCTTGCCGCCCGCGTCGCTGGCTGCGGGCTGCAGACCAGCCTTGGCGAACTCGGCGGCGATCCACTGGACTGCGGCGTCGTCTCCCGGCTGGAGCGACATGCGGCCGAGCAGCGCATCGGAGGCGATGAAGGTGAGATCGGCGCGCAAGTCCGCCTCGCGGATGCGTTCATAGCCGGGCGCCTGTGCTGCAGGCACGGGGGCGAGCTTCGGGCTCTCCTCCGCATAGGCTGCGACCGACCATGCCGCCATTCCGAACGCAGCACCCCAAGCCGCCTTGCGCATCGCCATTCCCCCACCCCGACAGGCCGAAGCAACTACGGCCAGCCGCCTGGGCTTGTCCATTGGCCCTTGGGGGATTCGCGGCGAATTTAGGTCAGGTTGACACAGTTGACACAGTTCTGAAGGAAAACGCGCCGCTTCGGTGCATGTCCCGACAGTGCGTCCAAAGACGGGCATGGGAGCAGCGATGCGGCGTTTTCCGGACATGCTTCTCTTCTACCTCTAGCCGCGCCTTGTAGGACAGTACCGAGTCAGTTCCCCGCGTCGATCAGCGCCTGAACCTTGCTATAGAACGCCTCGCGCGCATCGCCTTCCGGGCCCTCGGTTGCGCGGGTCCAGTTGGCATTGCTGGCAATGACCAGATGGCGCTTCGGGTCGATGAAAATGCCCTGTCCGAAGATGCCCTGCGCGGCGACGGAGCCATCGTCATAGGTCCACCACTGATAGCCATACCCATGGCCCGGCTCGCCGATGTCCTTCTGCTTGTGGATGGCAGCGGCAAACCAATCGGCAGGCACGATCTGCTGGCCGGCGGCATTTCCGTTCGCCAGCACCAGCAGGCCCATCCGGGCAAAATCCCGCGTCGTGGCCTGCAGGCAGCATCCGGCAATCTCGTGCCCCGTCTTGCCGAGCAGCCAGGTCGCCTTGGCCTCCATGCCCGCGGGCTTCCAGATCTTCTCTTCGAGATATTGCGCCAGCGGCTTCTTCACCGCCGAGGAAACGAGCACGCCGATCAGATTGGTTTCACCCGTGTTGTAGTGCCACACCGTGCCCGGCGGATGGGCGCGGGGGAGCTTTCTCATGTAGCTGACCGTGGCATCCATGCCCTTCTCGGGCTCGGCATTGTTGAACATCGCGACGTCGGCCTTGGGGTCCTCGTAGTCCTCGTTCCAGCGCACACCCGAGCTCATGGTCAGGAGCTGCGCCACGCTGACGTCGTCGTACGCCGAGCCCTTGAGGTCCGGGATATACTGGCTAACCTTGTCATCGAGGCTCTTGATGAAGCCGTCCTTGATCGCGGCGCCGACAAGCGTGGACGTGAACGACTTGGCCACCGAAAAGCTGGTCCAGCGGCCCTGCGGACCGAAGTCGAGGCCGTAGCGTTCGAAACGCACCTTGCCGTCCTGCACGATCACCAGCCCAGCCGCGCGCTGGCTGGCCATGTAGGCATCGACCCCGGGGATCGTGAGCGGTTTGCCTGCAGGAAGCGGCAAGGGATGATCCGAAGGCGCAATCTCCCGCGCCTCGGCCAGAACCGGCAACCGGTCCATCGCGCGGAACGCCGCATCGCGCTGCGGTATCGTCCAGCTCAGCACATTGGCATTGGTAGGCAATGCCGCGAGCAGCCCCCGCGTCTCCGCATCCAGGCTTGCAAACCAGCCCAGCCCGCCCAGACCCAGCGCGCCTAACGCCAACAACCCCACCGTCCACTTGCGCATCCCGCCCACCCCTTTGTGTTTTGAAGCACGAGGGTAGCGCTGCGGCGGCACCTGTCCAGTGGGCGGCTGCGCTTGATCAGTCGGGCAGCCAGTTGCCGTGGAAACCGGGCGGAATGCGGCAGGGGATATGGACCGTGGCGACTGGCTCGGCGGCGATGTTCTGTGCATCGAGGATGACCAGATCCGTTGTGCCCGAAGCGGTGTCGATAACATAGCCCATCAGCCAGCCGTGGCCTTCGGGCGCCTGCGCGCTGGCGGGCACGAACACGAATTCGCCCGGCACCTTGGAGGGGCCGAAATCACGCACTGTGCGTTGGCCCGTCTGCAGATCGAAGGCGATGATCGGGGCGTGACCGATGAACTCGCCCGCGTCGCCACCGGCCAGGCCCATCGACCAGGCATAGCGATAGGGCTGGCCGAAGAAGCGCTCATCCGGGCGGGGGAACTCCTGCGGCGCGGCATCGATGGTCTTGCGGATGACCTTGCGGGCGACCGGATCGATCGTCCAGCGCTCCAGCCCGAGCGGTTGGCCGGCAGGGCCGTCAACGCTGCCGTCCTTCGCGGGCTCGAACATCGTGGCGTAGGCGCACAAGTCGATCACGACAGTGCCGTCGTCCGAATCGAAGCTGTTGGCGACGTGGAACACGTAAGCCGGATCGACATCGCACCAGATGATGTCGTCCGCGCCGCCATCGCGCGGCAGCAGGCCGATGCGGGCCTGGTGATCGGGATTCCAGCGATAGGGGAATGTCGCCCCGCCGATCACCGCGCTCATCGAGAAGGTCACCGGCAGATCGAACACCAGCACGTATTTCGCCGTGATGCTGCATTCGTGGATCGAGGGGCCGTGCTGCACCGGGATTGCCACTTCGCGGGTGACTTTGCCTTCGGGCGAGACGCGCACGTACCACACGGTGTCATGCGTGGTGCCGTTGTAGGTGATGGCGTGAAGCTCGCCGGTCAGCGGGTCTTCGTGCGGATGGGCAGTGAAGGGCACGCGCAAGGTGCCATCAAGGTTCGTGTAGGCGAGGCTTTCAAGGTCATGCGAAAGCTCGACCGGGAAGCTGCCCGCCTCGACCAGCGCATACGTCTTGCCACCATGGCTGATGATATTGGTGTTCACCGTATCGAAATCGGCAGAGAGCCGGGGGCCGAGCGCGGCCGCCGGGCCGCCTGCCGCTTCGAGCGCGCGGGACCGGACATAGCGATTGCGATACCATTCCGCCTTGCCCTCTTTGAGGCAGACGCCGTGCACCATGCCGTCACCCACGAACCAGTGATGCCCGCGCGGATCGGGGCGGAACGGATTGGGCCCGATGCGCACGTAGCGACCCGAAAGTTCGGGCGGGATCGTGCCGGTGACGGCAAGATCGGTGATGGTCCGTTCCTTGGTCACCGGCGTGTGGATGCCGCCAAGGAAAGCATGCGGCCGGTCCGCCTTTTGGCGCTTGCGATTGAAGGCGGCGACGGTTTCGACGCCCTTGGTCACGACATTGCGGATAGTGGTTTCGACCATACTTGCCACGTTACGGAACTCCCCGTAGATGTTTATGATGTAAACATATAGGCGATGGTAACAGTGTCAACATCAAATGTGGAGCAACGCGCCTATCACCATGGCGATTTGCGGGCTGCGCTGGTGGCGGCCGGGCTCCGCGCTTTGGAAAATACTGATATTGCAGATATTTCGTTGCGCGGACTGGCGCGCGAGGTGGGCGTTTCCGCCACTGCCGTGTACCGCCATTTCCCCGACAAGCGGGCTTTGCTGGAGGCCATGGCGCAGGACGGTCTCGCGCAGCTTGGGCAATTGCAGCAGCGCGCCGCGATGGATGCAGGAGACCAGGCGTTTTCGGCGACGGGCCGTGCCTATGTGCGATTCGCGCTTGCCAATCCGGGGCTGTTTCGCCTCGTCTTCACACATTGCCAGATGCGCGGCGATGGCTTGCCGGAAGGCAATCTTGCGGCGGACATGCTGCTGGGAAACGCGGCGAAGTTCACCGGGGGTGATCCGGCTGCGGCCCGCCGCTTTGCGGTGCAGGCCTGGGCGCTGGTGCACGGCCTCGCCATGCTGATGCTTGATGGCCAGCTGCCTGCCGACGAAGCGCTGATCGATCAGGTGATCGACGGGCGTTCGATGTGGCAGGCCCGTTCCTGACCGGGACTTGTCCTGACTGAATGAAAAAGGGCCGGAAGGTTTCCCCTCCGGCCCCGTTTCATCAGGTATGCATTGAGCGCCCGAACTTAGAAGTCCATGCCGCCCATGCCGCCCATGCCACCGGGCATGCCGCCGCCCATGGCGGGCTTGTCATCGGGGCGTTCGCTGATCGCGGCTTCTGTCGTGATCAGGAGGCCGGCGACCGAGGCTGCGTCCTGAAGCGCGGTGCGCACGACCTTGGTGGGGTCGATCACGCCAGCGGCCTTCAGGTTTTCGTAGGTGTCGGTTGCAGCGTTGAAGCCCTGGGTCTGATCGCCTTCGCGAAGCAGGTTGCCCGAGACGACGGCGCCGTCATGGCCGGCGTTTTCGGCGATCTGACGGACGGGCGCCATGATCGCCTTGCGGACGATGTCGATGCCCTTGGTCTGGTCGTCGTTGGCGCCCTTGAGACCTTCGAGGGCCTTGGTTGCGTAAAGCAGAGCCGTACCGCCGCCGGGGACGATGCCTTCTTCGACCGCAGCGCGGGTCGCGTGGAGAGCGTCGTCGACGCGGTCCTTGCGCTCCTTGACTTCGACTTCCGAAGCGCCGCCAACCTTGATCACGGCAACACCGCCGGCCAGCTTGGCCAGACGTTCCTGCAGCTTTTCACGGTCGTAATCGCTGGTGGTGACTTCGATCTGGGCGCGGATCTGTTCGACGCGGGCCTTGATCTCGTCAGCCGAACCGGCGCCGTCGACGATGGTGGTGTTGTCCTTGTCGATCGTGACCTTCTTGGCCTGGCCGAGCATGGCGAGCGTGACGCTCTCCAGCTTGATGCCGAGGTCTTCGGAGATCATTTCGCCGGCGGTCAGCGTGGCGATATCGCCCAGCATGGCCTTGCGGCGATCACCGAAGCCCGGAGCCTTAACGGCTGCGACCTTGAGGCCGCCGCGCAGCTTGTTGACCACGAGGGTGGCAAGCGCTTCGCCTTCGATGTCTTCAGCGATGATGAGGAGCGGACGACCGGTCTGCACCACAGCTTCGAGCACCGGAAGCATCGCCTGGAGCGACGAGAGCTTCTTTTCGTGGATCAGGATGTAGGGGCTTTCCAGCTCCACGGTCATCTTGTCCGGATTGGTGATGAAGTAGGGCGAGAGGTAGCCGCGATCGAACTGCATGCCTTCGACGACATCGAGTTCAAACTCGAGGCCCTTGGCCTCTTCCACGGTGATCACGCCTTCCTTGCCGACCTTGTCCATCGCTTCAGCGATCTTCTGGCCGACTTCGACGTCGCCGTTGGCCGAGATGATGCCGACCTGGGCGATTTCGGCGGTGCCGGCGACCGGGGTCGAACGCGCCTTGAGATCAGCGACGACCTTGGCGACGGCGAGATCGATGCCGCGCTTCAGGTCCATCGGGTTCATGCCGGCGGCGACCGAGGTCATGCCTTCGCGCACGATGGCCTGGGCCAGCACGGTGGCGGTGGTGGTGCCGTCACCGGCGAGGTCGTTGGTCTTCGAGGCCACTTCGCGCAGCATCTGTGCGCCCATGTTCTCGAACTTGTCCTTGAGCTCGATTTCCTTGGCGACGGTGACGCCGTCCTTGGTGATGCGCGGCGCGCCGAAGCTCTTGTCGATGACGACGTTGCGGCCCTTGGGGCCGAGCGTCACCTTGACGGCGTCTGCGAGGATATCGACACCGCGCAGAATGCGTTCGCGGGCGTCGCGGCCGAACTTAACGTCCTTGGCTGCCATGATGTTTTCCTTTGAATTGAATGAGGTGGTTCAGGAAATCCGGGTGGATCAGCCGATCACGCCGAGGACGTCCGATTCCTTCATGATCAGCAGGTCTTCACCGCCGACCTTGACTTCGGTGCCCGACCATTTGCCGAACAGCACGCGGTCACCGACCTTGACGTCCATCGGGGTGATCGTGCCGTTCTCGGCGCGGGCGCCCGAACCGACGGCGACGATTTCGCCTTCAGCCGGCTTTTCCTTGGCGCTGTCGGGGATGATGATGCCGCCGGCGGTCTTTTCCTCGGCTTCGACGCGGCGCACGAGCACACGGTCGTGCAGCGGACGGAAAGTCATGGGTTTCTCCCTAATCGATAATGACAGAATCTCGCTTGGCACTCTCACACGGAGAGTGCCAGCACCGCGCATATGGGTGGGGAGTCGGGGGGCGTCAACCACCCCGGGGAGTTTTTTCAGGCCGGGAGCAGCCCGAGCCGGGCGCGGCGGTGCCAGCGCCAGAGCAACAGCGCGGCGACCAGAATGAGGCCGACGGCAAGGCCGATCCACACGCCGAGGCCCTGGAGCGGGGTCATCAGCCCCAGCCACAGCGCGGTGCCGATGCCGGGAATCCAATAGCCGAACAGCGCGATACCCATCGGCACGCGCGTATCCTGCAGCCCGCGCAGCAGCGCCGCGCCGACAGCCTGTGCCCCATCGAAAATCTGGAAGGCAGCAGCGACGACCATGTACTGCGTGGCCAGCTGGACCAGCCGCGCGTTTGCCGGGTCTGCCGGGTCGATATAGGCGGCGAGGATGAGGTTCGGGAAGAACAGCATCAGCGTGGCCATTGCCGCCATGAAGCCGACGCCGAGGACAATCGCGACCTGGCCAGAGCGGGTGATCGCCGCGTTGTCGCGCGCGCCATAGGCTAGCCCCACGCGGATCGTGGCGGCCTGGGCAATGCCGAAGGGCACCTGGAAGGTGAACGCGGCGAATTGCAGCGCGACGGTATGCGCAGCCAGTTCGACTTCACCGATGCGGCCCATCAGGAAGGCGGCGCCGTTGAACATGCCGGCTTCGGCGATGATCGTGGCGGTGATGGGCAGGCCGATCCGCAGCACATCGAAGAAGCGCACCCAGTCCGACCGCCACCAGCGACCACCGAATCGGTAGCGCCTGAGGCGGCGGTCGGTGCGGATGACGAGGACATAGGCACCGAGCATGACGAGGCCGGTGACGATGGAGGATAGTGCCGAACCGGTGAGGCCCAGTTCGGGTGCGCCGAAGTGGCCATAGACGAAAGTGTAGTTGCCCAGCGCGTTGACCGCGACGGCAAGTCCATTGATCACCGTGCCGATCATTGGGCGGCCCAGCGTGGAGACGACGGTGCGCAGCAGCGCCGAGAGCACAGCGGGGACCGAGGCCCACATCAGGACATTGAGGAACGGGACCGCGAGCGCGATCACGTCTTCGCTCTGGCCGGTGGCGCGCATCAAGGGGCCACCGAGCAGGCAGACGCCCATGGCGCCGAACCCTGCCATCACCCCGGCCCAGCCGGCCATGCGCACGGTGCGGCGCACTTCGCGCACGGCATGGCGGCGCGCGCCGATCTCGGCCGCGATGAGCGGGGAAGCGGCACCAACCAGGCCGGTCAGGCTCCATATCAGCAGGCCGAACAGCGAAACCGAAAGCGAGGAGGCGGCCAGTGCGACGGGCCCCAGTCGCGCAATGAAGATCACATCGACCGCGAACACCGCCATCTGCAGGAGGTTTGCCCCCACGAGCGGCGCGGCGAGGCGCAGCGTCGCACGCCATTCTTCGCTCCAGCGGGTCGGGGGGGCTTCGAACATGGCGGGGCAATAGGCTGGGTGCAGCCAAAAGAACAAGTGTTGTCGGTTTGCGGGTGCACCCCTAGGCTGGCGGCCTGACGGGGGAGTAGGGTGGGAATGACGGCATCAGAAATGCGCGAACGCGCAGACAATCGGGCTGTCACCGTGCTGGTCGCTCTGCTGGGCCTTGCCGTTCTGCTGAACTACATCGATCGCGGCGCAATCGGCGTTGCCGCGCCGCTGATGAAGGCCGATCTGCACCTTACCGCCACGCAGTTCGGCATCGCGGTTTCGGCCTTCTTCCTGATCTATGGTCCTGCGCAGCCGCTGGTCGGGTGGTTGGCGGACCGGGTATCGGTCTACCACCTTTATGCGCTGGGCGTGGCGGTGTGGGCGGCCAGCACCTTGCTGACCGGGTTCGTCGGGAACCTTTTCGGCCTTGTGGTGCTGCGCATGCTGCTGGGGCTGGGCGAAAGTTGCGCATTTTCCGGCAGCTCCAAGATGATCGCCCGCCACGTTCCGGCAGGGCGGCGGGGCCTTGCCAATGCGGTCCTGGCGACCGGCCTTGCACTGGGCCCGGCGGTTGGCACACTCGCAGGGAGTGCGATCCTGAGCGGCTGGGGCTGGCGCGCGATCTTCATCGTGTTCGGCGCATGCACGCTGCTGTGGCTCGGGCCTTGGTTCTGGGCCGTGCGCGCCTTGCCGCAGCCCCGCGATGCCGAGGCCGTCAGCCCGCCGATGCCCTATCGCCAGCTGCTTTCGCAGCAGGCGCTGTGGCTGCTGGGGCTGTGCAACGCAGCGGCCAACTACTGCATGTTCTTTGTCGTGGTGTGGCTACCCCTCTATCTCACGGCCAGCCGGGGCTTCTCCATTCCCACCATGTCCGTGTTTGCGACCGCGACGTTCGCCATGCAGGCCTTGTCGTCATTGTGCGCCGGGCAGGTTTCGGATCATCTCATCCGGCGCGGGCACGATCAGGGCACTGTGCTGCGCCGGTTTGCGGTGGGCGGGCAGATCGGCATGACCATTGGTGTGCTGGGCGTGGCCTATGCCGCTTCACCCGCAGCGGTGCTGGGCTGGCTTTTGGTGACAGGCGCGGCGATGGGCATCGGCCCCACGATGGTCCTGGCGCTCGGTCAGGTCTTTGCCGGGCCGCGGCTGGCCGGGAGCTGGATCGGCTGGCAGACCGGCATCGCCAGCATATCCGGCATGGTTGGACCGATTGTGACCGGCATGATCGTCGACGCGACCGGCTCTTATGTGGGCGCGTTCGTGTTCGCGGCAGGGATGAGCGCAGTGGGCGCGCTGCTGTTCCAGTTCGCGCTGCCCCCGGTGCGGCAGATCGAAGGGGCCTGAACCGGCCACCCGATTGCGGCACCAAACAAAAAGGGCGGACCTTGCGGCCCGCCCTTTCCGTAACACGGGCGCTTCAAGACACCCGCGAAACTGAAAGATCTTACTTGATCTCGACGGTACCGCCGGCAGCTTCGATCTTGGCCTTGATGTCTTCGGCTTCGGCCTTGTTGACACCTTCCTTGATCGCCTTCGGGGCGGCTTCGACGAGCGACTTGGCTTCGGTCAGGCCAAGGTTGGTGATCGCGCGGACTTCCTTGATGACCTGGATCTTCTTGCCGCCGTCGCCGGTCAGGATCACGTCGAATTCGGTCTGCTCTTCAACCGCAGCAGCGGCTTCACCGCCGCCAGCAGGGGCAGCCACGGCAACAGCAGCAGCAGCGGAAACGCCCCATGCTTCTTCGAGAGCCTTGGCAAGGTCAGCGGCTTCGAGAACGGTGAGCTTCGAAAGTTCTGCAACGAGATTGGCGATATCAGCCATGATGGTAACTCCTCAAAGTGGTTTGCCCAAACGGGCGGAATTGAAAAACGGTCTGGTTTTAAGCGGCTTCTTTTTCGGCGTAGGCGGAGAACACGCGCGCCAGCTTGGCCGCCGGAGCGGTCGTGAGCTGGGCGAGCTTGGTCGCCGGTGCCTGAATGAGGCCGATGACCTTGGCGCGAAGCTCATCAAGCGAAGGCATCGTGGCGAGCGCCTTGATACCGTCTGCATTGAGGATCATCGTGCCCATCGCACCGCCGACAATTTCGATCTTGTCATTGGTCTTGGCGAACTCGACCACGGCCTTGGCGGCTGCGATCGGATCGGTAGAGGACGCGATCCCGGTGGGGCCGGTGAACAAGTCACCAACGCCAGCGTAATCGGTGCCCGCGACGGCAATCTTGGCCAGACTATTCTTCGCAACCTTGTACGAAGCGCCTGCTTCCCGAACCTTGTTGCGCAGCGCGGTGGACTGGGCCACCGTCATGCCGAGGTTGCGGGTGATGACCACCGTCCCGGCTTCGCTGAACACGTCGGCGAGGAATGCGACCGCTTCGGCTTTCTGCGAACGATCCATGCCATACTCCTTCACATATGACCGAACAGGGCATGCCCCAAACGGCCGGCTACAATGTCCACGGCGCGAGGTGCACCATGGGCGAGTCCGTTGAAGGGGGAAGGAGCGCGCCAGAAGGCGCGTTCGGCATGGCGCTGCGCAATAAGCGGAGCATCAGGCGAGGGCGGCGAACCACCCGGATCTCTTTTCCCCGTCTAGGCTGGAGATTAAGCAGGGAACCTGCACCAGCTGTCTCGGACGGATGAACGCGGTGCCGAAGCGCTGCGATCAGGCGGGCCCATTGGCCCAAGGCGGAGGAAGAGTCAAGCAATCGCGGGATAATGGCGGCTCGGGAGCGGCTCAGCCTCCGGCCATGTGCAGGGCGCTTCGGTTGACAAACCGGCCCTGCCCGCCTACTTCGCGGTTCTTGCCCGATGCTTCGAGCAAGGCCCTCCCATACGCGGGGGAAGGCCCAGGAAGGAAGCATGCAGGGTTTTACCTGACGCGATGATGCCAGATACCACCGGGAATCCAGCTGGAATCCATGGGTGGCGTTTCGCGTTTCGCCTTCAGGTACCACACGCCGCGTGTGGTTTTCGCCGGGTTTCCTGACGCAATGTCGGGGGCAGGCACGAGTAACAAGAAAGAGGCTGACCCTTTCATGGCTACCAAGGCAACTCCTTCGGGCAAGCCGGCACGCGCCGGTCTCAAGAAGCGCATCCGCAAGATCTTCGGCGACATCCACGAAGTGGTGCAGATGCCGAACCTGATCGAAGTCCAGCGCGAATCGTATGAGCAGTTCCTGCGCTCCGATCCCGCCACGGGCTACGTTTCGGGTCTCGAGAAGACGCTGCGGTCGGTCTTCCCGATCCAGGATTTCGCAGGCACCGCCAGCCTCGATATCAAGGAGCGCGATGGCTATGTGCTCGAGTCGCCCAAGTACGACACCAACGAGTGCCGCCAGCGCGGGATCACCTATGCCGCGCCGATGAAGGTCACGCTCAAGCTGGCGACGTTCGAAGTCGACAGCGAGACCGAGACCAAGAGCCTCATCGATATCAAGGAGCAGGACGTCTACATGGGCGATATCCCGCTCATGACCGACAACGGCACCTTCATCATCAATGGTACCGAGCGCGTCATCGTCAGCCAGATGCACCGTTCGCCGGGCGTCCTGTTCGATCATGACCGCGGCAAGACGCACTCCTCTGGCAAGTACCTGTTTGCCGCGCGCGTCATTCCCTATCGCGGTTCGTGGCTCGATTTCGAATTCGACGCCAAGGACATCGTCAACGTCCGCATCGACCGCAAGCGCAAGCTGCCGGTAACGGCGCTGCTCTATGCGCTGGGCCTCAACGGCGAGCAGATCCTTGATTTCTTCTACGACAAGGTCGTGTGGGCGCGGGCCGAGGGCGGCTGGAAGGTGCCCTTCGTGCTCGACCAGTGGCGCGGCGCCAAGCCGGCGTTCGACATCGTCGACGCCGCCTCGGGTGAAGTCGTCTTCCCCGCCGGCACCAAGATCAGCCCCCGCGCTGCCAACAAGGCAGCCAAGGACGGGCTGCAGAACCTGCTCATCCCGACCGATGAAATCTTTGGCCGCTATGCCGCCAAGGACATGATCGACGAGAGCACCGGGCGCATCTGGATCGAGGCGGGCGACGAAGTTTCGCCAGAGAACCTCGAGGTGCTCGACAAGGCCGGCGTGGACGTGCTCGAGCTGCTCGACATCGACCACATGAACACCGGTCCGTGGATCCGCAACACGATGAAGGCCGACAAGGCCGAGGATCGTGACCAGGCGCTGTCGGACATCTACCGCGTCATGCGCCCCGGCGAGCCGCCGACGCGCGAAACCGCCGAAGCGCTGTTCGACGGCCTGTTCTTCGATCCGGACCGCTACGACCTTTCGGCCGTGGGCCGCGTCAAGCTCAACATGCGCCTCAGCCTCGATTGCGAGGACACCGTCACCACGCTGCGGACCGAGGATATCCTCGCCGTGGTCAAGGAGCTGGTGAACCTCAAGGACGGCAAGGGCGAAGTTGACGACATCGACAACCTCGGCAACCGCCGCGTGCGTTCGGTGGGTGAGCTGCTCGAGAACCAGTACCGCGTCGGCCTGCTGCGCATGGAGCGCGCGGTGAAGGAGCGGATGAGCTCGGTCGACGTTTCGACCGTGATGCCGAACGACCTCATCAACGCGAAGCCCGCCGTAGCCGCGGTGCGCGAGTTCTTCGGTTCCTCGCAGCTCTCGCAGTTCATGGATCAGACCAATCCGCTTTCGGAAGTCACCCACAAGCGCCGCGTTTCGGCGCTCGGGCCGGGTGGTCTGACCCGCGAGCGCGCCGGCTTTGAAGTGCGCGACGTGCACCCGACGCACTATGGCCGCATCTGCCCGATTGAAACGCCGGAAGGCCCGAACATCGGTCTGATCAACTCGCTGAGCACGTTCGCCCGCGTCAACAAGTACGGCTTCATTGAGACGCCGTACCGCAAGGTGATCGACCAGAAGGTTACTGGCGATGTCGTCTATCTCTCGGCGATGGAAGAGCAAAAGCACACCGTGGCTCAGGCCTCGGCCGAGCTGACCTCGGACGGTTCGTTTGCGGAAGAGCTCGTTTCGGCCCGGCAGAACGGCGAATTCGTTATGAGCCCGCGTGAGAACGTGACGCTGATGGACGTCAGCCCCAAGCAGCTCGTCTCGGTCGCCGCCTCGCTCATTCCGTTCCTGGAAAACGATGACGCCAACCGCGCACTCATGGGCTCGAACATGCAGCGCCAGGCGGTGCCGCTGGTCAAGGCCGATGCGCCGTTCGTGGGCACCGGCATGGAAGAGACCGTTGCGCGCGATTCGGGCGCCGCGATTGGCGCGCTGCGCTCGGGTGTGGTCGATCAGGTCGACGCGACCCGCATAGTGATCCGTGCCTCTGGTGACATCGAAGCCGGCCGTTCGGGCGTGGACATCTACACGCTGCAGAAGTTCCAGCGCTCTAACCAGAACACCTGCATCAACCAGCGCCCGCTGGTGAAGGTCGGTGATCTGATCGAAAAGGGCGACATTCTGGCCGACGGTCCTTCGACCGATCTCGGCGAGCTGGCACTCGGCCGTAACACCCTCGTCGCGTTCATGCCTTGGAACGGCTACAACTACGAGGACTCGATCCTGATCTCCGAACGAATCGTGAAGGACGACGTGTTCACCTCGATCCACATCGAGGAATTCGAGGTCATGGCTCGCGATACCAAGCTCGGGCCCGAGGACATCACGCGCGACATACCCAACGTCGGTGAAGAAGCGCTTCGCAGCCTTGATGAGGCGGGCATTGTCTACATCGGTGCCGAAGTGCACCCGGGCGACATTCTCGTCGGCAAGATTACGCCCAAGGGCGAATCGCCGATGACGCCGGAAGAGAAGCTGCTGCGCGCGATCTTCGGCGAAAAGGCCAGCGATGTGCGTGACACCTCGCTTCGCCTGCCGCCGGGCGTTTCGGGCACGATTGTCGAAGTGCGCGTGTTCAACCGTCACGGCATCGAGATCGACGACCGTACCCGCGCGATCCAGAACGAGGAAATCGAACGCCTCGCCAAGGATCGTGAAGACGAACGTGGCATTCTCAACCGTGCGACCTTCAACCGTCTGCGCGACATGCTGCTGGGGCAGACCGCCAGCGCGGCGCCGAAGGGCATCAAGAAGGGCGCCGTGATCGACGAGCAGGTGCTTGCCGATGTCGAGCGCCACGAATGGTGGAAGTTCGCGGTGGCCGATGAGGGCCGCCAGATGCAGCTCGAAGCGGTGAAGCTGCAGTACGACGAGACCGTCAAGGCGATCCAGGAGAAGTTCGAGGACCGCAAGGAGAAGCTGGAGCGCGGCGACGAGCTGGCCCCGGGCGTGCTCAAGATGGTCAAGGTCTTCGTTGCGGTGAAGCGCAAGCTGCAGCCGGGCGACAAGATGGCCGGCCGTCACGGCAACAAGGGTGTCATCTCGCGTATCCTGCCGATCGAGGACATGCCGTTCCTCGCCGATGGGACACACGTCGACATCGTGCTCAACCCGCTGGGCGTGCCAAGCCGCATGAACGTCGGGCAGATCTTCGAAACGCACCTTGGATGGGCCGCGCGCGGGCTTGGTCAGCAGATCAAGCACGAGCTGGAGGAATGGCGCCACGCCAATCCGAACCCGGATGCGGGTGCACCGCCGACGGCGCTGATCGACAAGCTGAGCGATATCTACGGCGAGAACTACGAAGCCGATATCCGCAGCCGTTCGACCGATGAAATCCTCGAGCTGGCGGGCAATCTGACCGCGGGCGTGCCCATGGGCACCCCGGTGTTCGACGGTGCGCGCGAGGCGGACGTTTCGGCGATGCTGACCAAGGCCGGGCTCGATACTTCGGGCCAGTCCACGCTCTATGACGGGCGCACGGGCGAGGCTTTCGACCGCAAGGTTACCGTGGGCATCATCTACATGCTGAAGCTGCACCACCTTGTGGACGACAAGATCCACGCGCGTTCGATCGGGCCCTACAGCCTCGTCACTCAGCAGCCGCTGGGCGGCAAGGCCCAGTTCGGCGGCCAGCGCTTCGGTGAAATGGAGGTCTGGGCACTCCAGGCCTACGGCGCCGCCTATACCTTGCAGGAAATGCTCACGGTGAAGTCGGACGACGTGGTCGGCCGCACCAAGGTCTACGAAGCGATCGTCAAGGGTGACGATACCTTCGAGGCCGGCATTCCGGAGAGCTTCAACGTGCTCGTCAAGGAAATGCGCAGCCTCGGCCTCAACGTCGAACTGTCTTCGCTCGATGTCGACGAAGACGGCGTGGCGATCGCGGCGGAGTGACAGTCACGGCCGGTGGGGCTCATGCCCGCCGGCCAACTGACTGATCGCGCTTAGAGTTTCCCTCCAAGTGAGGAATGAAGAATGAACGACCTTACCAAGTTCACGAACCAGATCGCCAAGACCGAAACGTTCGACCAGATCCAGATCGGCCTGGCGAGCCCCGAGCGCATCCGCAGCTGGTCCTTCGGCGAGATCAAGAAGCCGGAGACGATCAACTACCGCACGTTCAAGCCTGAGCGTGACGGCCTGTTCTGCGCGCGCATCTTCGGTCCGGTGAAGGACTACGAGTGCCTCTGCGGCAAGTACAAGCGCATGAAGTACAAGGGCGTCGTCTGCGAAAAGTGCGGCGTCGAAGTCACCGTCACCAAGGTGCGCCGCGAGCGCATGGGCCACATCGAGCTGGCCGCGCCGGTCGCGCACATCTGGTTCCTGAAGTCGCTGCCTTCGCGCATCGGCCTGCTGCTCGACATGCAGCTCAAGCAGCTTGAGCGCATTCTCTACTTCGAGAGCTATGTCGTGATCGAGCCGGGCATCACCGCGCTCGAGCGCTACCAGCTGCTAACGGAAGACGAACTGCTCGACGCTCAGGATGAGTACGGCGAGGACGCGTTCTCGGCCGGGATCGGCGCCGAAGCGGTCAAGCAGATGCTGATGGACCTCGACCTCGAGCAGGAACGCAAGGACCTGATGGAGGAGCTCGTCACCACCAAGAGTGAGCTGAAGCCCAAGAAGATCATCAAGCGCCTCAAGGTCGTCGAATCGTTCATCGATTCGGGTAACCGTCCGGAGTGGATGATCCTCGACGTGATCCCGGTCATTCCGCCCGAACTGCGCCCGCTGGTGCCGCTCGATGGTGGCCGTTTCGCGACCTCGGATCTCAACGATCTCTATCGCCGCGTGATCAACCGCAACAACCGCCTGAAGCGCCTGATCGAGCTGCGCGCGCCGGACATCATCGTGCGCAACGAGAAGCGCATGCTGCAGGAAGCGGTTGACGCACTGTTCGACAACGGCCGCCGCGGCCGCATCATCACGGGCGCCAACAAGCGTCCGCTGAAGTCGCTTTCCGATATGCTCAAGGGCAAGCAGGGCCGCTTCCGCCAGAACCTGCTCGGCAAGCGCGTCGACTATTCGGGCCGCTCGGTGATCGTGACCGGTCCCGAGCTCAAGCTGCATCAGTGCGGCCTGCCCAAGAAGATGGCGCTCGAGCTGTTCAAGCCGTTCATCTACGCCCGCCTCGATGCCAAGGGTCTTTCGATGACCTTGAAGCAGGCCAAGAAGTGGGTCGAGAAGGAGCGCAAGGAAGTCTGGGACATCCTGGATGAAGTGATCCGCGAACACCCGGTTATGCTCAACCGTGCGCCGACGCTCCACCGCCTCGGCATCCAGGCGTTCGAGCCCGTGCTGATCGAGGGCAAGGCGATCCAGCTGCACCCGCTCGTCTGCTCGGCTTTCAACGCCGACTTCGACGGTGACCAGATGGCCGTCCACGTGCCGCTTTCGCTGGAAGCCCAGCTTGAAGCGCGCGTGCTGATGATGTCGACCAACAACATCCTCTCGCCCGCCAACGGCAAGCCGATCATCGTACCTTCGCAGGACATGGTGCTGGGCCTGTATTACCTCTCGATGGACCGTCAGGGCGAGCCGGGCGAAGGCATGATGATGGCTGACATGGCCGAAGTGCATCAGGCGCTGTTCGCCGGTGCCGTTACCATGCACACCAAGATCGTGGCGCGCGTGCCGCAGACCGACGAGAACGGGAAGCAGTACCTCAAGCGTTACAACACGACGCCGGGCCGCATGCTGATCGGCGAATGCCTGCCCAAGAGCAGCACGGTTCCCTTCGAGCTGGTCAACCGCCTGCTCACCAAGAAGGAAATCGCCGACGTCATCGATCAGGTCTATCGCCACACCGGCCAGAAGGACACGGTGCTGTTTGCCGACGCGATCATGAGCCTCGGCTTCCGAAACGCGTTCAAGGCGGGCATCTCGTTCGGCAAGGACGATATGATCATCCCGGACAGCAAGGACGCGCTGGTCGGTGAGACCAAGCAACTGGTGGCCGATTACGAGCAGCAGTATCAGGACGGTCTGATCACGCAGCAGGAAAAGTACAACAAGGTGATCGACGCCTGGAGCCGTTGCGGCGATCAGGTGGCGGCGGCCATGATGGAAGAGATCAAGGCCACCCCGCTGGATGACCAGGGCCGCGAGGCGCAGGTCAACTCGATCTACATGATGAGCCACTCGGGCGCGCGCGGTTCGCCGACGCAGATGAAGCAGCTCGCCGGTATGCGCGGCCTGATGGCCAAGCCTTCGGGCGAGATCATCGAGACCCCGATCATCTCGAACTTCAAGGAAGGCCTGACCGTCCTTGAATACTTCAACTCGACCCACGGTGCTCGTAAGGGCCTCGCTGACACCGCGCTCAAGACCGCAAACTCGGGTTACCTGACGCGCCGGTTGGTCGACGTCTCGCAGGACTGCGTCGTCACCATCGACGATTGCGGCACCGAGCGGGCGCTCGAAATGCGCGCGATCGTTCAGGGCGGTTCGACCATCGCCTCGCTCGGTGAGCGTATTCTCGGCCGCACGCTGGCCGAGGACATGATCGAGGCCAAGACCGGCGAAGTGCTGATGCCCAAGGGCACGCTGCTCGACGAAGCCGCGATCACCAAGATCGAGGCGGCTGGCGCGCAGTCTGCACGCATCCGCTCGCCGCTGGTCTGCGCGGCGCAAGTCGGCGTCTGCGGCACCTGCTATGGCCGCGACCTTGCTCGCGGTACGCCGGTGAACATTGGCGAAGCAGTCGGTGTCATCGCGGCGCAGTCGATCGGCGAGCCGGGCACGCAGCTCACCATGCGTACGTTCCACATCGGTGGTGCAGCGCAGGTCAACGAGCAGTCGAACCTTGAGTCGCTGTGCGACGGTACCGTGATCTACCGCGATATCCCGACCATCACCGACTCGCGTGGTCGCCGCCTCAGCCTTGCCCGTAACGGCGAGATCGTGGTGCTCGACAACGAGGGCCGCGAGCGCGCCATGCACCGCGTGCCTTACGGTACTCACCTGATCAACGAGAACGGCGCCACCGTGAAGCTGGGCGAACGCCTGGCCGAATGGGATCCGTTCACCCTGCCGGTAATCACCGACAAGCCGGGTGTGGTCCGCTATCAGGACCTCATCGATGGCCGCACGCTGACCGAACTGGTCGACGATGCTACCGGCATCGCCCAGCGCGTCGTGACCGAAAACCGCGCCGGCGGCCGGGCCAAGAAGGAAGACCTCCGTCCGCGCCTGACCCTGCTTGACGAGAACTCGGGTGAAACCGGGCGTTATCTGATGGCGCCGGGCACCACGCTTTCGGTCGAGGATGGACAGACGGTTCAGGCGGGCGACGTGCTGGCGCGTGCCAGCCGCGAAGCTGCCAAGACCCGCGACATCACCGGTGGTCTGCCGCGCGTGGCCGAACTGTTTGAAGCGCGCATTCCGAAGGACAACTCGATCATCGCGAAGATTTCGGGCCGCATCGAATTCGTTCGCGATTATAAGGCCAAGCGCAAGATCGCGATCATCCCCGAGGAAGGCGATCCGGTCGAATACCTGATCCCCAAGTCCAAGGTGATCGACGTTCAGGAAGGCGACTGGGTCAAGAAGGGCGACAACCTCATCAGCGGTTCGCCTAACCCGCACGACATTCTGGAAGTCATGGGCGTTGAGGCTCTGGCCGAGTACCTCGTGGCGGAAATCCAAGAAGTCTATCGTCTGCAGGGCGTGAAGATCAACGACAAGCACATCGAGGTGATCGTTCGCCAGATGTTGCAGAAGGTCGAGATCACCAATGGCGGTGATACCACGCTGCTGGCAGGCGAGCAGGTCGATCTGGAAGAAATGAACGAATACAACGCCAAGCTGGCGCCGGGTCTGCGCCCGGCCGAAGGCAAGCCGGTGCTTCTGGGCATCACCAAGGCTTCGCTGCAGACGCGTTCGTTCATCTCGGCAGCATCGTTCCAGGAAACCACCCGCGTGCTCACGCAGGCGGCGGTTGAAGGCAAGCGCGACTCGCTGATCGGCCTCAAGGAAAACGTGATCGTGGGCCGCCTGATCCCGGCGGGCACGGGCGCGGGCATGAACCGCCTGCGCGTCGCAGCCACCAGCCGCGATGTGGCGCTGCGCGCTTCGTACCGCAAGCTCCAGGAATCGCTCATCGCACCCGCTACGGCGGCCGAGGAGCATGCCGCAGAGCTGGCGCAGGGGCCTGAAGCGGCGATTGGCGACGATCCGCTGGCGGCAGTCGAGGGCGAGACCCACGGTCTCGACGCCGATGCCGGCGATTACCTGATCGAGGGTGATGAGGCCTGATCGCCTGATCAAACCGAACTGAAGAACCAGGAAACCCCGTCGGCGCAGGCCGGCGGGGTTTTTTGATGGCGCCAAGGCCCTACGTAGTCCTTGCAGGGATCCAAGCGGGGCCGCGGTAAGGCTCCGCATGGTAAAGACGAAGTTACGGACACGCAGTCCCGGCGGTCCGCAACCGGAGTCTCTAGCATGCTCAGCGACAAGGCGCGCAGCGGCGCGCGGCTTCTGACCGGCCTTGTGCTGGCGATCATCGCCCTAGCCTCGGCCGTGGTCTATGCCATTCGGGCCGATGGTCCGATGACGCAGGATAGCGCGCTGCAGGCCGAAATCTTGGCAGACGTGCTGCCGCCGCCGGCTTTTGTTGTCGAGCCTTATCTCAATGCTTCGCTGATCGTGCATGATCCGGCGCGCGCGGGCCCTTATCTCAGCGAACTCAAGGATGAGCGCGCAGAGTTCGAGGCCCGCAAGGCCTACTGGAAAACCGCGCCGGTGCCCGAGCAGCTGCGGCAGCCGCTGAACGATACGATCGCGGCGGCGGACAAGTTCTGGCAGGTCATGGACAAGGCATTCCTTCCTGCCATCGCGAGCGGCAATCAGGAGGCTCTGGAAGAGGCCTTCACCATGCAGATCGCGCCGATCTACCGCGTGCAGCGCGAGCAGGTGCGCAGCATTGTCGCGCTTAGCCGTACCTACAGCGCAGCGACTGCGGCGCATAACGCGAACCTGACGGGTCTCGCCCTTGCCGCGCTCGCGACGCTCGCTTTTGCCATGCTGGGCCTGATCTTGTGGAGCGCCCGTGTCGCGCAGCGACTGGTGGTCAAGCCGCTGATCGAAACCGCATCGACGATGCAGCGCATGGCCGATGGCGATATCGGGCTGGCCATCGAAGGCACTGACCGGCCCGACGAAATCGGCCAAGTCGCCCGCGCGATGCAGGTCTTCGGTAAGGCGGAAGAAGCGCGCCGCACGGCTTCGGCCGAGCAGGAGGCAGTGGTTCAGGCGCTGTCAGCCGGCCTGTCCCGGCTTGCGGCCAAGGATCTCGAGCACCGGCTCGAGGAACCGTTTCCGCCCGCTTACGAGACGCTGCGGGAGAACTACAACGCGGCTGTCCTTTCACTGGCCGAGGCCTTGCGCATTGTGCGCATTGGCACCGCCAGCGTGCAGGGCAGCATTTCGGAGATCGGCGCGGCATCGCATGATCTTGCCCTGCGCAACGAAGCGCAGGCCGCCCGCATTGCCGAAACGGCCCGCGCGATGGATGCGGTGACCGGCATCGTCCAGGAAACGGCCACGGGTGCGCAGGCGGTCAGCCAGACCATCACGCTGGCCGACCGGGAAGCGGGCGAGGGCGGCGAGGTCGTGCGCCGCGCCATCGAGGCCATGGCCGCCATCGAGAATTCCGCGCAGGAGATCGGTCAGATCATCACGGTTATCGACGGGATCGCGTTCCAGACCAATCTGCTCGCGCTCAACGCCGGGGTCGAGGCCGCGCGTGCCGGGGAGGCGGGCAAGGGTTTTGCCGTTGTCGCCACTGAAGTGCGTGCGCTCGCACAGCGCAGTGCCGATGCAGCGCAAAGCATAAAGGCGCTGATCACCACCAGCGGTGAGCAGGTTGGCACCGGTGTCAATCTGGTGCGCGAAAGCGGGACCCGGCTTGAGGCAATCTTACGGCGGATCGGCGAGATCAGTGCGCTCACCGGCAGCATTGCCGGATCGGCGACACGTCAGGCTGCGAACCTCACCCAGATCAATGCCGCGATGGGTGAGATGGACCGCATGACCCAGCAGAACGCAGCCATGGTCGAGCAATCCTCGGCCGCCACACGCAGTCTGGCTTCCGAGGCGGTCCGGCTCAAAGAACTGGTCGCGACCTTCCGCACCCGCAATGTCGCGCACCGGCCTGCCGCGGTCGTCGCGCCCGAAAACATGCGGCGCAAGTCTGCGGTGGAACCTTCGCCCCCACCGCTGCCGCTCGCGCTGGCAAGCTGATCAATCAGGCGTTGGCGCAGGCCATGCGTTCCAGTGCGGCAAAGGCATCGAGCGCGCCAGGATCGGCGAACGGAGCGATCTGAGCGAGGAACACGCCTGCCAGATCGCGATCGGTATCGATCCAGTAGTAGCAGTTGAAGATGCCCGCCCAGTGCAGGCTGCCCGGCGAGCGGCCGGCAGGGCCGGTTTTAGTGTTGACCAGATAGCCGCCAAGCGTCCAGCCGCCGCGCTGACCCGGAATCGGATTGAAGGCGGTGGCGAAGCTGGGGATGGCGGTGGTCATTTCACCTGCGGAAAGATCCGCCGGCAGCGCATCCTCGCGCGCGATGCGCGCTGATTCCGGCGAAAGCACGCGCACCCCGTCCAGCTCGCCGCCCTGAAGGATCATGCGCAGGAACCGGGCATAGTCGCCCGCTGTGGAAGAGAGGCCACCGCCGCCATTGTGAAACTCGCCGCCGCCCAGAACCATGCTTTGCGTCTTGAAGCCGCCTTCGGCCTCACGCACGTGGACTTGTGCCTCACCGGCGTCCCAAGCGGCCCGGAAGCGGGTCTGGTTCATGCCCAAGGGCCCGGTGATCTCGCGCTCGAACCATTCGCCAAGCGTCATGCCGCTCACGGCTTCTACCGCAAGCCCGGCCCAGTCGATGCCGACGCCGTACTGCCAGTTCGTGCCCGGATCGAAGCTTAGCGGCAGATCGAGGCTTGCCCGCTTGCCGGGTGCCATCTTGCCTGTGGCCATGGCGTGGCGCAGCAGATCGGCATCCATGAAGGTATAGCCGCAGCCCGATGTGTGGAGCAGAAGATGGCGCAGCGTGACGGGCGTTTTCGCCGGACGCAGGATGGCGGCGCCCGCATCGTCGAACCCTTCGAGCACCTGAGGCTCGGCCAGTTCGGGAAGGATCGCGCCGATCGGGGCATCGAGATCGAGTTTGCCGCGCTCCACCAGCTGGAGCACCGCCGTGCTGGTCAGCGCCTTGGTCATCGAGGCGATCTGGAACAGCGTGTCCTCGCGCATTGGCACGCCGGCGACGGCATCAGCCATGCCAAAGGCGCGGCTATAGCACGTGCCCTTGCTATCGGTGATCGTCGCCACAGCGCCCGGCAGGTTTGCGGCAGCAACGGCTGCCTCGAATTCGGCAATGCCCTTCATAGTCCCTCTCCCCATATGTCCGGCGGGCCCTCTCGCGGGGCCGCAGCCGATCCGTGCGGCCTCAGCGCGGCTTGCGGTGTTCGCCGCGCACCCAGCGCACCGTGCCCGAGCTCGCGCGCATGACGACGCTTTCGGTGGTCATCACGCCGTCCTTGCGGACCTTGACGCCTGCCAGCAGCGAGCCGTCGGTCACGCCGGTTGCGGCGAAGATGCAGTCACCCTTGGCGAGTTCCTTGAGATCATAGACCTTGTTCAGATCGGTGATGCCCCACTTGCGCGCGCGGGATTTCTCATCCTCGTTGCGGAACAGCAGGCGGCCCTTGAACTGCCCGCCGACGCAGCGCAGTGCAGCAGCCGCAAGCACGCCTTCAGGCGCACCGCCGGTGCCCATGTAGAGATCGATGCCGGTATCTTCGTTGGTCACCGCGATCACGCCAGCCACATCGCCATCGGGGATGAGGCTGATGCCGCAGCCCAGGGCGCGCAGTTCGGCGATGAGATCGGTATGGCGCGGGCGGTCGAGCACGCAGACGATGATGTCTTCGGGATTCACACCCTTTGCCGCGGCAACTGCCTTCACGTTCTCGCTGGGCGAGCGATTGAGGTCGATTATGCCTTCAGGATAGCCGGGGCCGACCGCAAGCTTGTCCATGTAGACATCGGGTGCGTTGAGCAGGCCGCCCTCTTCGGCCACGGCCAGCACGGCGAGCGCGTTGGGCCCGGCCTTGGCGGTGATCGTGGTGCCTTCCAGCGGATCGAGCGCGATGTCGATCTTGGGGCCCTTGCCCGGCGCTGCGCCGACCTTTTCGCCGATGTAGAGCATCGGCGCTTCATCGCGCTCGCCCTCACCGATCACGACGGTGCCGTCCATGTAGAGTTCGTTGAAGGCCGCGCGCATGGCCTCCACGGCAGCGGCATCTGCGGCCTTCTCGTCACCCCTGCCGATCAGGCGGGCGGCGCCGATGGCGGCGGCTTCCGTTACGCGGACCATCTCGAGCACGAGGACGCGGTCAAGTACCTGCGAAGGGGCGGGTGCGGGGCGTGCATCGGTCACGTTGACTCCTTGGGCTGCATGGCTGAAGTACCATCGCCCTAGACGGGAGTATGCAGGGTTGTCGAGGCGCGGAATACCATACTGGCACGTGGTTCGCGCATTCCTATGCGTAAACCTGTGTTTCCTCACGATCGGCACGGCAAATGCGCAGGCTGTGCCGGTTGCCGAAGCAGTGCAGGCGCCCTCGGCCAGCGCGGCCGCACCCCCCGATTCGCCGCAGGCTGATGCCAATGCGCAGATTGCCCAGCGGCTCCTGACTGCCGGTCAGCCGAAGCGTTGTGAAACCGCAGGGCCGGACGGCGGCATTGTCGTGTGCGGCGGACGCGAGGCGAACGAGAAAGAGCGCCTGCCGCTGCGAGGTGAGCTTGATTCGGCACATTCCACCAAGGATGGCATGGTGCGCGCGCCCAATGTGAGTGGTCTGCGCGATTGCAGCCGGGGCTGCATCGGTTTCGGTTCGGCGCCCACGCCGATGTACTTTTTCGACATTACGAAGTTGCCCGAAGCGCCGGCCGATTCGGATGCGGACAAGATCGCGCGGGGCGAGATCCGGGCGCCCTGACAGTCTGGCCTGAATGGACCGGTTCAGTCTTCCTGGATCAGGCGCAGCAGGCTGCCGTCGGGATCGATCAGCGCACCGACCAGCCCGCCCCATGCCTCTCGCTTCGGAGGGTGCAGGCGCGGCCAGCCGGTGGTTGCCTCCGGAATGCCGGCGGCAACCAGAACCGCGTAGAACGCCTCCACATCATCAAGCCGGAGGCAGCTGCCGAACGCGCTCGCCGCCGGATCGAGGTCCGGATACCTAAAGAACTCGAGGATCAATCCCCCGCGCGCCAGGATCATCCAGCTCGCGTCGCGCCATGATTCGCTGAAGCCCAGCGCGCAATAGAACTGCGCGGTCCGCTCGAAATCGCGGGAGGGCAGGTTCGGCGTGGCGCGGTCGGCCATGGCGGCTCAGTCCTCCAGAATGTGCATTACCAGCGGCGGCGCGGCGAGGCTGGGGGAGCCCTCCAGCAGCCGCAGCGCCTCGGCGATGGCGCTTTCCGGCCCTTCGTGCGTCACCATCGCGACCAGCACCGCTTCGGTACTGCCGATTGCGGCGCGGCCCTTCTGGATCAGGCTTTCGATCGAGACGCCGGCATCGCGCATCGCAGCGGTGATTTCGGCCAGCACGCCGGGGCGGTCGGCCACAGTGAAGCGCAGATAGGCCTTGCCGGTGCGGTGGCCGCTGTCAGCTGGTGCTGCGCTTTCCAGCTCTGCGGCGGGGATGGAGAACGGCGCGCCGATGTCGCCGCGCGCGATGTCGATGAGATCGGCCACGACCGCGCTCGCTGTCGGACCATCGCCCGCGCCCGCGCCCTGGAACAGCAGGCGGCCGACGAAGTTGCCTTCCGCAACCACGGCGTTGGTCGCGCCATCGACGTGGGCGAGCGGATGGTCGCGGTGGACGAGCATCGGGTGAACGCGCTGGAAAAGGCGGCGCTGGCCGGAAGCGTCCAGCTCGGTCTCGGCCATGCCGATCAGACGGATATAGTAGCCCAGCGTATCGGCCTGCGCGATATCGGCGGCGATCACGCGGCGGATGCCGGTGGCCGCAACGGGCTTGAAATCAACCGCCGTGCCGAACGCGATGCTGGACAGAATCGCCAGCTTGTGCGCGGCATCGATCCCGTCGATGTCGAACGTGGGGTCGCTTTCGGCATAGCCCTTGGCCTGCGCTTCGGCGAGCACGTCGGCGAAATCGCGGCCGGTGTCCTCCATGGTCGAGAGGATGTAATTGCAGGTGCCGTTGAGGATCCCGTACACCCGGTCGATGTAGTTGGCGGCGGCGCCTTCCTTCAGCGCCTTGATCACCGGGATGCCGCCGGCAACCGCCGCTTCAAACTTGAGCGCCACCTTGGCAGCTTCGGCCTTGGTGGCCAGCTCCAGCCCGTGATGCGCGATCATCGCCTTGTTCGCGGTGACGAGCGCCTTGCCCGCCTCGAACGTGGTGCGGGCCAGCGCGAGGGCGGGGCCATCGGCGCCGCCGACCAGCTCCACCACCACATCGACATCGGGCCGCTCGCCAAGGATGACCATGTCGTCTTCCCAGGCATAGCCGGAAAGATCGACGCCGCGATCCTTGTGGCGGTTGCGCGCGCTAATGGCGCTGATCGTGATCGGCCGGCCCGCGCGGCGCGCGATGAGGTCGGCATTCGCCTCAAGCAGGCGGATCACGCCGCCGCCCACGGTGCCGAGACCGGCCAGCGCGATGCGCAAAGGTTCGCTCATGATGATCCCCGTAAATTCTTATGATGCGCCTTAGGGGAGCTGATCTGCCCCCGCAACCGGCGGTAAGCGCCCTGGCTCAGGGTGCTGTACGCTTGTGCGTGCAGGGCCCGAGATCGGCCAGCACCCGGGCATAATCCTCCGCCGCGATTCGCCGGTCGGCGAGCGTTGCGGAGATGTTCGCACGCTCCGGAAGGCGCTGCGGCAGGCCGCAGGCGAGCCGGTACCAGGCAAGCGTCGCGGGCAGCGGTGGACGCGCGGCCGAATCGACAATTTCCGTGAAGCTCACCCCCCAGCTCGGAGGCTGTCCGGGGCGGCGCAGCACTGAGATCGAGACCGGCGCACCAGTCGCCGTGGCGAGGAAAAGCTGGGTTTCGCCCTCTCCTGCTAGGTTCCCGGAGACGTGCAGCACCTCCCGCAGCGCGGTGATTGCCGGCGGGGCATCAGGGCGAGCGGCTTCGGTCAGGATCGCGCGCAATGTCGCCTCGCGCCCGGGAGTCACAGATAGCATGGCATCAGGCGCGACGAGCTGGAGTTCACCGGGGCGTGCGGGCACATCGTGCGCCAGCACGAGCACTTTCGCCTTGCCCAGCTTGGGCGGCTTGCCGCGTGCATCGAGGGGTACGTCCGCAAGGAATCGGATCGATTCGGCAATGTCCGGCCCCACCAGCAATGCCAGCGTGCGCGCCTCTATATAGAGCCGCGCACGGCCCGCCGGTAGGCCGGGCGCTTCCTCGGGCTTGAGGCGCACGGCCTTGCGAATCTCGGCGTTGACGACGACCTCGGATGACAAGGCAAGATCGACAAGATCGGCGTAGGTAAGGAGCGGATCACCCTCCAGCGCGGACTGCACTGGAGCAGACAAAATCGTTTCCTGTCCGTGGCTTGCTGCAGATCCGCCAAGGCATAGGGCAACCGTGGCGGCAAAGCTCACGGCCCAGCCTGGCAGGGAACGGCGGGGACGGGAGCGGATCGGTCGAGGCATTCCAAGGGTCCTTAGTATCGCGGGCGTGGGGCGCCGCAGCGGGCTGGCCATCGCTGCGTTTCAGGCAGCGAAACCATGAATCGAGGGTTAACAGATAAAGCATTTGCGCGCCTATGCCTTCGGCGTTAAAGCTCCGGTCGTCGGGGATTTCAACAATGGAAACCCGCAAAAGCCGCCGCCGGGTACCTTGCACCCGATGTCGGCGGTCCGGTTTGCCGGCAGGGTGGAATGAAATCGCTGGATTGGCCAATCGCGCTGGATGGGTGATTCCATGCGCGGTTCCGTGGTTGTAGGCACCGCTTTGCGCTGTCTGTTTCTCGCGGAAGATCAGGAGTTTTGGAGCTGAATGGCATACGCTGACCAACAGATGAGCGGTAACAAGATCACCGCGCTCATCATCGTTGTGATCCTTCATATTGCCTTAGGCTATGCTCTGGTTACAGGGCTAGCTTACGAGGCGTACAAGAAGGTCAAAGAGGTGACCTCGGCGGTCAACATCGAGGAAGAAAAACCGCCAGAAACACCGCCACCGCCGCCGCCGCCTAAGGATCAGCCGCCGCCGCCCATTGTGGCGCCGCCGCCGCCGATCTCGTTTAACGCACCGGCTCAGCCGCAGATCGAAACCGTGTCGACTCCGCCGCCCCCGGCGCCGGTGTTCACGACGTCTGCGCCCCCGCCGCCGCCGCCGCCGCCGCCGAAGTTCCAGCCGAAGGGTCCTGGACCCAAGGGCAGTCCCGGCAACTGGGCAACGTCGAACGACTATCCTTCGCGCGCTCTGCGTGAGGAACGGGAAGGCGTTACCGGCTTCCGCGTGTCAGTCGGAACCGACGGTAAGGTGACGACATGCGAAGTGACCCGGTCGAGCGGGAGCCCCGATCTCGACCAGGCGACGTGCGATAACGTCCGCCGCCGCGCCCGGTTCACGCCGGCCACGGATGGTGAAGGCAATCCAACCACCGGTTCTTATACGAACTCGATCCGTTGGGTGATTCCGAAGGACTGATCCGGCAAGCGCGGCCTTTGCCCTCTGGGCAGGGCCGCCAAGCCCGAGCTTAGCTTTTTGACCCTTGCTACGAAATTTTGAAGAGGAAGACCCGAATGCTCATCCACACGCTCGCCGCAGCAGCTGCTACTGCCGCGCCCCAGAACAAGTTCGGTATTGCGGAAGTCCTGTTCCCCGGCGGCAAGCCGGCTTGGATCCCGCTGACCACCTTCACCATCTTGCTGATCATGTCGGTCGGCTCGTTCTTCATCCTCTTCACGAAGTGGGCTGAACAGTCGAAGCTGATGAAGCAGCACCAGTCGCTCTCGGGCTTCTGGCGCGCCGCAACCATGCGTGAAGGTACCTCGAAGCTGGATAAGAATTCGGCATGGCGCCAGATCGTCGACGATGGTCTTTCGGCTGAAGACGCCGCTGGCAAGATGGACGAATCGGAAAGCCACGACTGGATGCACGGTTCGCTGGCGCGTTCGGAAGCTTCGATCAACGCCAAGCTGGGTGGCGGTCTGCCGTTCCTCGCGACCGTCGGCGCAACGTCGCCGTTCATCGGTCTGTTCGGTACCGTTGTCGGCATCTACGGCGCGCTCATCAACATCGGCATCGCCGGTTCGGCCTCGATCGACAAGGTCGCAGGTCCGGTCGGTGAAGCGCTGATCATGACCGCGCTCGGTCTGCTCGTCGCGGTTCCCGCGGTGCTCGCCTACAACTTCCTTCAGGCACGCAACAAGCGCATCGCCGAAGCGCTCAGCAGCTTCAGCACCGACGTGCTTGCCAACCTTGCCTCCAAGGGTGTGGTCAAGCCTGCCGTTGCCGCTGCTCCGGCTGCCAAGCCGGTTGCCCCTGCTGCCGCTCCGGCCAAGAAGTAAGTCCCGAAGACGCGGAAACGAAGCGGGGATTGGTGGGCCAGCCTGCCATCCCCGCATCGGGAACAACGCGGGTTCCAGCCGGGGCCGCCAGAGCTCCAGGAGCCTGACAAGAACCGGTTTACCGTGCACAGATCGGATAGGAACTAACCAATGGCAATGTCTGTAGGCGGCGGGGGCGAAGAACGCCCAATGTCGGACATCAACACCACGCCGCTCGTGGACGTGATGCTCGTGCTGCTGATCATCTTCCTCATCGCGGTTCCGGTCGCGATCCAGACCGTCGAGAAGCTGAAGGTCCCCGTGCTCCCGTCTGAAGAGACGCAGGACAAGGTGGAGAACCTTCTGGTGACCGTGGTCTCGACCGACCAAGGTGGGCGCAGCCCGGGCCAGGCTGGCTATGAGGGCTCGTCGCGTGTCGGCCAGTGCCGCGTGTACATCAACAATGTCACGCCGGTCGACAACATGGAACTGTACAAGATGGCCTTCGATCGCCTTGATGCGATCGTTAAGCGTGCGGGCGGTGCAGCGAACATGGAGCCGGACAAGATCCCCGAAGTCCACATCCGCGGTGACGTAAACGTCCCCTGGAAGTGTGTCGCCGGATCGATCTACAACGTGCAGGCTGCGGGTTATCCCAAGGTCGGCTTCATCTCCACCCCGGTTGATCCGAACGGCTAAAACTAGCTCGTTCCGGGCCCCTTCCGGGCATACGAGACCAAACAGGAGTACCTCGCATGGCAATGAGCGGCGGCAAAGACGATGGCTCGCCGATGATGGAAATGAACACGACGCCGTTGATCGACGTCATGCTCGTGCTCCTCATCATGTTCATCATCACCATCCCCGT
>CANGJB010000010.1 GCA_947453945.1 Sphingomonadaceae bacterium | reverse complement strand
GCGGGCACCACGCGCGGCACCCGCGGGCTGCTGGGCGGCGGCGCGCCCGGCTTGCTGCCGATCGCATCGCCGATCAGATCGCCGATCCCGCCCAGCGCGCCGACAAGTTGCGTCGCCTCGATCGGGAACAGGATCGTCTTGGCGTTGGGCGAAGTGGCAAACTCCTTCACCGCCTCGACGTACTTCTGCGCGATGAAGTAGTTGAGCGCCTGCGTGCCGGATGAAGCAATCGCGTCTGAAACCACCGCCGTCGCGCGGGCCTCGGCCTCGGCCGAGCGTTCGCGGGCTTCGGCGTCGCGGAATGCGGCTTCCCTGCGGCCCTCGGATTCGAGGATCTGTGCCTGCTTCTGCCCTTCGGCTTTCAGGATTTCGGACGCGCGCGAGCCTTCCGCCTCGAGGATCTGAGCACGCTTCTCGCGCTCGGCCTTCATCTGCCGCGCCATCGCATTGGAGATATCGGCCGGCGGGCGGATATCCTTGATCTCGACGCGGGTGATCTTGAGGCCCCAGGGCGAGGTCGCATGATCGACCACCGCCAGCAGCCGCGCGTTGATCTCGTCACGCTTCGACAGAGTCTCGTCGAGATCCATCGAGCCCATCACGGTGCGCAAGTTGGTGGTGGTGAGCTGCATGATCGCGACATAGAGGCTCGAAACCTCATAGGCAGCCTTGCCGGCATCGAGCACCTGGAAGAACACGATCGCATCGACGCCGACCATCGCGTTGTCGCGCGTGATGATTTCCTGCCCCGGGATATCGAGCACTTGCTCCATCATGTTCACCTTGTGACCGACGCGGTCGATGAACGGCACGATGAAGTGAAGCCCCGGCTGTGCCGCCAGCGAATAGCGGCCGAGCCGCTCGATCGTGTAGACATGGCCCTGCCGGACAACCCGGATGCCCATGGCCACATAGACCACCACCAGCCCCACGATCAGGATCAGCACCGCTTCCACGCCTTGTCCTCCCGGAATTGCCCCGACACGGGCAATCTATAGCAGCAGCGTCTGCATTCAGAAGTGCGATTTCGCATCCGGTGCGGCGGGATCGAGCCGGGCGAGGCAGGGCGTTACTTCTGCGGCAAGGGCATGGCCCGGATCAGCGGCGATGCGGCGCTGCATCGCGGTCACTTCGGCCACGAGCAGATCCTGCACTGCGGTCTGGGTCATCCCGCCCTCTTCCACCGCGCGTGTGCCGACATCGGCGAAGAAGCGTTTGCCGCTCTCCGCCAGCGGAGACAGCGCCAGCGCAGCGGCATTTCCGCGCGCCTGTTCGGACGCCGCGAGCGCAAAGGCGGCTGCGCAATGAAGGTCGATCCGAAGGTCAGGCCGCAATTCGGTATCGGGCGCGGCCAGCAGCGGTGAAGGGACAAGCGCACCGATCAGCGCGGCGGCGGAGAGAAAGCGCAGCATGGGACCCAGCATAGGGCGGCGCCTCCACCGCGTCTCACACAAAAAAACGGCCGCGGACAGTCCAGGGAACTGTGCCGCAGCCGCGTAAGGGGCGCGCTTCAGGGTGTGTGGAGAAGGCGCGCTGAAGAGACGGTTGAACAGATTGCAGGGGGCTGGGATCAGCCCTTGGGCGTGTTGCAGCGGGCGATGTCTTCGGCCGCCAGTTCACCCTTGGGCGTAGCAAAGCGGCTGATCTGGCCGACCTTGGCCGCCAGCTTGGTGCAGATCACCACCGGACGGGCGGTGTCCTGCGCGGCAGAGCACGAATCCCCGGCGCAGCTCCACAATACATCGCCCAGCATGAGCTTGGCTGGCTTGGCAACAGGCGCGGCGAGCGTGACCGAATAGAACGCGTTTGCATCAGCGGCACGCACCGGCGTGGCCGTCACAGCGAAGGTCGCGGCAGTGCCGGCGATCGCGAGGACAGCCGGAAAAAGCTGGGCGAACAGGGTCTTGCGGGTGGCGATCATGATATTTCCCCTTAGTCTTTTCTGACAATGACTGGCCCGGAAACGGCGGGGTTGGCGGTCCGGCCCGGTGCACCCGATAGGATCTATCGATGCGCCTGTCCGGAACCGCCGTTGGAGAGGATGCGATTTCCGTTGCGAATCGATACCTACTTCAATAGGTTTCGAGTTGCAACTAGAAACTTACATTGCCGTCCTCCTTGAGGTATGTCACAAAACACCATGGCAAAACTCCGCGAATCCCTAGCCGATCTCGCCGCCTGCGGGCTTCCTTGCGCACTTGAGGCGATGGGGGAGCGATGGTCGTTCATGATCCTCCGCGCCTCGTTCAACGGCGTCTGCCATTTCGAGGAGTTCCTCGATTCGCTTGGCATCGCGCGCAACATCCTGTCCAACCGGCTGTCGCGGCTGGTCGAGGCAGGCATCCTCAAGCGCGAGCATTGCGCAGATGATCGCCGCCGCATTGAATACCGGCTGACGCCCAAGGGGATGGATCTGCTGCCCGCCATGCTGGCGCTGCGCCAGTGGGGCGAAAAGTGGGAAATGAACGTGCCGGCCAATCCCGTGCTGTGCGATAGCCGCGACGGGCATCCCATCCTGCCGATCACCATCCGGGCGCACGATGACCGGGTGCTGGGCGGTGCGGACCTCATGTGGCGAGAGGGATCCGAGATCGAAGCAGCGGCGCAAGACGCCGCGCAGCGGCTCCGCGCCGCCAACTGACATCGCAAAAAAAGCGGGCCGCCGCCCTGCCAGCTCGGCAGGTGGGGCCGGTTCCCGGGGGCGGGAACCTTGGCCCAGCGGCGACCCTCACCGTCGGCAGCGGGCGGGACTGGAGGCCGGCTGCATCACACGTTCGGGAAAGAGCATCACCTCAGCGCGCGGCCACGCGGGCCATGCCGAGGGTTGCCACCGTGCGCTGCGCGGATTGCAGGGCATTGCGATAGCAGCGGCGCGCCTCGAGGCTCTCGCTCAGCGGATGCGGGCCGTAGTTCGCCTCGCACACAGCAGCGGCGGCGCGGCGCAGGCGGCCATCTAGACGGGCCTGATCGGCCGCAGTCGAAAGATCGAGATCGGCATAGGGGACGAGGCGGTGTTGAACCACCAGATCGGGATTTGCCGCAGACTGCGCCATGGCGGGCTGGGCGGCGAACACCAGGCCGGCAAGGCCCGCGGCGATCAGAGAATTCTTGAGCATGGCAGTTTCCTTCGCTTGGTTTGCACGTGAGCCTGGCTGCTGGCGGCAGTCCGGCGGGGAAGCGGTGGTTGGGCTGGCTGGTCCGGATACCCGGGAGCCTTGCCACCGCCGCATGCCTATTCTGCTAGGCATTCCGCAGCGGCGCCGCACGTCAGGCTCGACCGGCCCGCCCCTTGCGCCGACAAACCGCCCGCGCGCCCGACCAACGGCTGATCCGCTTCCACGAGCGACAAGCTGGCGGGCGGCAGGACGCAAGCGCATCAGCGTGACAGGGCGGGTCCGGCGTCCTATCGTCGACGCAGAATGGCGATTCTGATCATCTTCCTGCTCGGCATCGGCAATTTTGCCCTGCACAGGGCAATCATGGACAGCGATCACCCACTGCTTGATCAGATGCCATGGCTCTACCACGCCTTCAGCCGCCGGGTTTCGCTCGTGATCGAATTCCTGATGTTGCTGGGCGGCTTGGTGCTTGCGTCCGAGGGCATCCTGTGGGGTGCGCTCTGCTATCTTGCCTACAGCCTGCTCAATGCGCTTTCGGCCTGGCTTATCCTGTCAGGCCGGGTCTAGAGGCTGCGCCATGATCCGCCTGTTCCACATCAGCGACGTGCATTTCGGGCTGGAGGATACCGACGCGCTCGAATGGGTCGCGCGTTGCGTAGAACTGGAACGCCCCGATGCCGTGGTGATCACCGGCGATCTCACCATGCGCGCCCGCCACCGCGAGTTTGCTGCCGCTACCGCATGGATCCGGGCACTGGGTGTGCCCGTCACGGTCGAAGTCGGCAACCACGATTTGCCCTACTTCAACCTCGCCGAGCGCTTCCTTGATCCCTATCGCCGTTTCCGCACGCTGCAGGGCGCGGTTGACCACGGCATTGCGCTGCCCGGCTTGGCCGTGGTGCCGCTCAAGACCACAGCCCGCGCGCAGATGCGGCTGAACTGGTCACAGGGCCGTGTCGCCGCAGGCAGTCTCGCCGCCTGCCTCGCCGCGCTGGATGCGCTGCCGCAGGGCGCACGCGCACTCGTCGCCTGCCACCACCCGCTGGTGGAGACGGGCACGCGCGGCAAGGCGCTGACCCGCGGCGGCACACGCGCCTTGGCCGCGCTAGCGCGGCGCGGCGTATTGGCTGTGCTTTCGGGGCACGTGCACGATGCGTTCGATATCCTGCACCCCACCGAATCCGGCCCGGTGCGGATGATCGGCGCCGGCACCCTCTCGCAGCGGCTGCGCGCAAGCCCGGCGGGCTTCAACGAACTCATCGTGGGCAATGAAGATTTGACGGTGCGCGTGCGGCATCAGAACGTCACCACTCTCGTTTAGCGGCTTCAGAACTAAAAGTTGTAGTGTAGAACTATTGTAGTTAGTTTTGGCCGCAACATGCGATTGCGCCGCGATGCGCGCGATAGAGCAACAGCCGTTCGTGGATCTAGAAACCCGGCCTCTTTCGATCGCGGATCACAATTTCGACATCCTGATCGTCGGCGGCAATGATCCGGTGCGGGCCAAGCTCAGCCACAATAGCGACGAAATGTCCTACAACTACCTCAAGGTCCTGGCTTCAAACCTGCGCGCCAAGCTGAAGGCACCTTATGTGCTCATACCGGGTGGGCGCGGCTCCTATAAGATCACTGCGCTGGCGAAGAGCAAATAAGCCGCTGGGGCTCTCAATCAAATTCGCTGCTGATGATCATGTATCCAAACGAATGGACTGATGAAATCGTGTATCGGGGATCGATTTTCCGCCGGATGTTGGAAATCAGCACCTTAAGATGGTTGAAAGTGACCTGCTCATAGCCGCGACTGGCGATTTCAGCCAGCCGGTGGTATGAAATGACGCGCCCAATGCTCTCAATCAGTTCGGTCAGGATGCGCAGTTCCGCGTCAGACAGCCGCTTGTCTGGCAGCTTTACCGAGGAAAGCATCATCAATGCGCTTTCCTTCTCTTTCCGCAGCCGCTCCACCTGCTGATGCCGCCGCCACAGCGCGGCGATCCGGAACAGCGCCTCGTCGGTCCCCATGCGGCTGCAATCAAGGACATCATCGAACCCGGCATTGAGAACTTGCGCGCGGCGCCGCGGGTCGGACCGGCTCATCAACACCAGCCTGGGGTGGCTCCCGATCAGCGCAGCGCTGCTCTTCATGAATTTGGCGATTCTCGCGGCGTCGTTTCCGCCTACCACCAGAATATCGTAGTCCGTATTGATCCGGGAAAGCGCAAAGGTTTCCTGATTATTCAGATTATAATATTCGATATTCGGGGATAGCGCGGAAAGCCATTCGTCCCTGGCTTCCTTGTACTGGTCATTGGTCGAGAGATACCGGAACTTCAGATTGTTCAGGGCAACGAGATCCTCATCGCCAACAAGCAGATGCAGCGGTGATGACGCCGGCAGTGCGTCTTGCGTTCGCTCAAACGTCTCGACAGGATCAGTGACAACCGAAAGGCCAGGCGATGGCCGAAAGAATGCCCGAGCCGCTTCGCTGTCAGTCCCGAGGGGCGGCAAGGCGCTAGCGCTGTGCTCAGCAATTTTTTCGTGGCCCATGGACCGCCTCTCAAAGCCTTGTACTCGCCATCCTCTCGTGGCGATTTCCAAGTCCTCCCTTCTAAACACGACAGGTCAATTCGGGCGGCCATTAGCGAGTTAACCTATGTAAAGCATCCTTTGGCTTTAATAACCGCCAAATTGACATGAATGTATTCGCTGCCGCGAACATGGCGCCGTTTTCAATTTGATTTACTCCCATTTTGGTATTTTCTGCCGCCATGGGCGCGGCCCTCACGGCCTCCAACAAGGCATCCGCCCGCCAGCATGCAAACTCACGCGAAGCCGGCAATCCGCTCGTGCGATGCCGCTCGCGCCGCGCGGAAAACCGTCAGCACCTTGCTCTGTCTTGACTTTCGGCCCTGTCGGCCTATATCGGAAAGGCTAACGTCGCCTGCGACGGAATTTCTTGCGTTGGAGCCTTGCTCCGGGCCGAAGCTTCCCCTCTCACGCCACCAGCACCGGTTGCAACCTCTGCCGCCGCGTACCCTGTTTTCGTGAAAGGGGCCGTAATGCCCTCAAGCTGCCGCATTTCCGTCCACTCCTTCGCCGCTTCGGCGCCCAGCAAGGGCAACTGAGCCATGGCGAAAGAAGACGTGATGACCCTCGACGGCCAGATCGACGAGATTTTGCCCGATGGCCGCTTCGGTGTGATGCTGGAAAACGAACATCGCATCATCGCCTACACTGCAGGCAAGATGCGCAAGTTCCGCATCCGCTCAATCGTTGGTGACCGCGTGAAAGTGGAAATGACGCCTTACGATCTTACCAAGGGTCGTATCGTCTTCCGCGAAAAGGTAGCCGGCGGCGGTGGTGGCGGCGCTTTCAAGAAGCGGCGCTAGCACGTTTTGCAAAGCAGGTTGATCAACCTGTTACGCTGAAAATCCAGGCAAAACACCCGTTCTGAGCAACCGATCCGGTACCATCGGATCAGGTAACTTGGCTGGCCGTTTGGCCGGCACAACGCTCATTTCCGCAAGGTCGATACGGCGCGCAGGCCAGTCCTGCTGCGCACGCGCCTTGTTTTCCCCAACCATCGGCGCGCGTGGCGCGCTCAGGAATATCATGACACCGAATTTGAACACACAGCACGCCTACACGATCAGCCACAGCTTCCTGCCCGGCTACCGGGTTTCCGGAACAGCCCGCAGAATGGCTGCGCCCCAGCGCACTTCGCCGGTGCTTTCGGCAAAGGAACTGCGTCAGATCGTCCAGCAAATGGTCGATTGAACCGGCGTTGACTGACCTCGTAGGGACACACCCCTCTCCGGGGCGTGGCCCTACGGGCGTTTTTACTTCGCGGCTTCGCTCGCTTCGGGCGCAGCGGCGCTTGCATCTGCAGCCAGAGCTGCGGGGGCCGCTTCGGCTGCGGGAAGCGGCAGGTTGCTGCCCTGCGAATTGAGATAGAGGATCACGTCGGCGCGCTGCTGCGCATCGCCGAGGCCCGCGAACGACATCTTGGTGCCGGTCGCATACTTGGCGGGCGAGGTCAGCCATTCATCGAGGCTAGCGAAATCCCACTTGCCGCCCTTGCTCTTGAGCGCATCGGAATAGGCAAATCCGGGATGCGCGGCCTGGGACGCCCCGACGACGCCCCAAAGGTTCGGACCGATACCGTTGGCACCGCCCTGCGCGTTCACGTGGCAGGCCTTGCACTTGGCAAAGGTGGCCTCGCCCTTGGCGACATCGCCCTTGGCCAGACGCGTCGCGATCGGTTCGGCCACAGCCGCGCCGCTGCCGGCTTCGGCTTCGACGCCCTCAATCACATAACCCATCTTCTCCGGGCGGTGTTCCTTGTCGGCCAGAAAGTAATGGCCCGAAAGGCTCGAAAGCCCAAGCGCAACGATGCCGCCGAACAAGGTCCAACCGGCAATGGTATTGAAACGATCGTCCATTCCGAGCCCCATATGGAGAGTGCGCCCGCGTGGCTGGCGCGCATTTTCGCCGCCGCTCTAGTCACGCCCCAGCGCCCGCGCAAGAGTGATTGCAATGGGTTGCCCGAGAAGAATCATATGAGGTGATGTGTTTGGCCCATGCAAAAGCGCCTTGTCGCACCACGCCGGGAGCCTTAAGCGCGTCGATCCATGGCCAGCTATCCCGTACCCGCCGCGCGCCTTGTCGCCGAAATGACCGCAGCCGCCGCTGCCGATCCGACACGCGCTGTTGCCTTTCAGGGCGCCCCGGGTGCCAATTCGCACCGCGCCGCGCTGGAAGCGCTGCCGCACTGCCTGCCGCTGCCGTGCTTTTCCTTCGAAGATGCGCTGGATGCGGTGAAGGACGGACGTGCCGGCCAGGCCATCATCCCGATCGAAAATTCGCAGCATGGCCGCGTGGCCGATATCCACTTTCTCCTCCCCGAAAGCGATCTCGCCATCGTGGGCGAGCATTTCATGCCCATCCACGCCTGCCTCATGGGCATCGGCACCGGCCCCTTCACCAGCGCCTACAGCCACCCGCAGGCGCTCGGCCAGTCGCGCCATTTTCTGCGTGCGCGCGGCATCGTGCCGATGTCGCATGCCGATACCGCGGGCGCGGCCGCGTATGTCGCTGAACTGGGGGATCCTGCCGTCGCCGCCATCGCCCCGCGCATCGCCGCCGAACTCTATGGCCTCACGCTGGTCGAGGAGAACATCGAGGACGCGCACGACAACATGACCCGCTTCGTCATGCTGGCGCGCGAACCGCTCGACCTCGGTACGATCACCGGCCCCGCGATCACCACCTTCGTGTTCGAAGTGCGCAACATCCCCGCCGCGCTTTACAAGGCGCTGGGCGGTTTTGCGACCAACGGCATCAACATGACCAAGCTGGAAAGCTATCAGCGCGGCGCTAGCTTTGCCGCCACCGCTTTCTTCGCCGATATTGTCGGCGCGCCGGGCGAGGCAGCGGTGGACCGCGCGTTCGAGGAACTGGGCTTCTTCGCCAAGGACCTGCGCATTCTCGGCACCTATCCGCTGGAACGCGCGCGCGGCTGATCGCCACCGCGCGATCAGCACACCGATCCGGCGCGATAAACGCTTGCCCCGGGCCCGGGCCACATGCGACCACTGGGCGCTGTGGCAGGAGTACCCGGACCGGAAAGCGCCAGTGCAGGCGAACGCGCGTGGGAAGCGGCGCGCAGCATGCGCGAGATCCAGTATGCGCCCGTCCCGCCCTACCATCCGCCGAAAAGCGAACCGCCTGCATGGCTCGTCGCGATCCTGCGCTACCTTTCGGAACTTTTCGCGCCGCTCGGCCGCTGGCTGGGCGCCGGGTGGGGCGGCATCGAGATCGTGCTCGCCATCCTTGCGGCCATCGGCGCGCTGTGGATCGGGTTCATGCTATTCCGGCGCTGGAAGCTCGGCCGCGCCTTGGCCGTCCCTGCGCTGCCCGGGCCGGTATTAGACCGCGCCGCTGCGCTAGCGCTGCTGGAGGATGCCGATGCTCTCGCGGCCCAAGGCCGCTATGAGGAGGCCGTGCACCTCCTGCTTCAGCGCAGCGTGCACCATATCGCCGCCGCACGGCCCGATTGGCTCAGCCCCTCCAGCACCGCGCGCGAGATCGGCCTGATCCCCGGCCTTCCCGCCGCCGCACGGCAGGCCTTCACGCTGATCGCGCGCGAAGTGGAGCGCAGCCTCTATGCCCTGCGCGCGCTGGCGGCGGACGATTGGCACCGCGCGCGCGAAGCCTATGCCGCCTTCGCGCTGCAGAATCTGGAAGCCGGCCGGTGAACGATTCCCCCTTCGGCAAGAGCACCACGCTCGGCATCGTGCTCATCGGCGCGCTGGCCTTTGTCGCGGTGCTCTACTGGCTCGGCACCGGGGGCGGCGCGACCAACAACGGCGGCGGCCACGTGGCGGGCCGCGGGCTCAACGGCTATGCCGCGCTCGCCGCCATGCTTGAGGCGGATGGCGTCACCGTCAGCCGCGCGCGCGGCAAGGAGGCGCTCAAGCAGCCGGGTCTGCTCGTGCTGACCCCGCCGGCCCAAGTGGATGGCAAGGACATTGCCGAGATCGTCGAGGCCCGGCGCAGCATCGGCCCCACGCTTGTCGTCACCCCCAAATGGATCGCCTTGCCCGATTTCGGCAATCCCGCAGCCAAGCGCGGGTGGACCCGGATCGAGGGCACCCAGCCGCCCGAATGGAAAGGCTATCATGATGATGTATCGGTAGGCTTCGTGGGCGGCGCCGCGCATGGCTGGACCGGTTCGGGCGCGTTCTCCGCGTTCCACGGCCCGCTCCCCGATGATCGCAAGGTGCAGGCGGGCGATGGGGCCGGCCTTGAAGCGCTGATCGAAACGCCCGACGCGCGCGTTCTTGCCGGCTACTTCACGGGTGATGGCAGCAATCCCGCGCTCGAAAACTGGATCGGCATGCAGCGCCATGCAGACAGCGATCCGGAGGAGGCAGGCGCCAACGATAGCTTCGCCACCAGCTTCCCCGTGGTCCTGGTGTTCGAGCCGGACCTGCTCGACAACTGGGGCCTGGCCGACAAGCAGACCGCACTCATGGCGCGCCGCCTCGTCTACGCCGCCGCCGGCGGGCGCCCCGAATCGGTCTCGTTCGATCTCACGCTCAATGGTCTGGGTGCGAGCCGCAATCTCCTGACCCTAGCGTTCGAGCCGCCGTTCCTTGCGGCCACGCTGTGCTTCTTCATGGCGCTGTTTGCCGCCGGGTGGCGCAGCTTCAACCGCTTCGGCCCGGCCCGCGTGGCCGGACGCGAGATCCCGCTCGGCAAGACGGTGCTGGTGCGCAACACCGCCGGCCTCATCCGCCGCGCCGGGCGCCTGCGCCTGATCGCCGCGCCCTATGCCGATGCCTCCCGCGAACGGCTGGTCATGGCGCTTGGCCTGCCGCGCGGGCGCCCCGTGGCGGAAACCGAAGCCGCGATAGATCGCCTGCAGGCCCGGCTGGACGAGACCGGCCTGCGCTATTCCGAACTCGCCGCGCGGCTGCGCGTGGCGCGCCGATCCGCAGAGGTGGTGCAGCGCGCCGCCGCTCTGCAACGCCTTGAAAAGGACCTGACTGCATGAGCTCGACCCCCATGACTCTGGATGATGTCCGCGCAATGGCCGGCGCCATCCGCGCCGAAGTGGCCAAGGCCGTGGTGGGGCAGGACAGCGTGGTCAATCACCTGCTGATCGCGCTGCTCGCAGGCGGCCATGTGCTGCTCGAAGGCCCGCCGGGCACCGCCAAGACCTTGCTGGCGCAGAGCTTTGCCATCTCCCTCGGGCTCGATTTCGGGCGCATCCAGTTCACGCCCGATCTGATGCCCGGCGATATCCTCGGCTCCAACCTGTTCAACTTCCAGACCAGCCAGTTCACCCTCACGCGCGGGCCGATCTTCCATGAGCTGCTGCTGGGCGACGAGATCAACCGCACCCCGCCCAAGACGCAGGCCGCGCTGCTCGAAGCCATGCAGGAACGCCGCGTGACGCTCGATGGCGAGACGTATGCCTTGTCGGACCGGTTCATGGTCGTCGCCACGCAGAACCCGATCGAGAGCCAGGGCGTCTATCCGTTACCCGAAGCGCAGCTCGACCGGTTCCTGTTCAAGCTGCTCGTCGATTACCCCAGCGCCGAGGAAGAGGCCCAGATCGTCACGCGCTATGGCGCCGGGCGCGGCGCACCCGCGCCTGCCAAGCTCGGCGTTACCGCGGTCACGGCGGGCGACGCGATTGCCGAGGCGGTCGCCGCAATCGCCACGGTGACGATGTCGGAAACGGTGGTCGATTACATCGTCCGCCTCGTGCGCGCGACGCGTGAGAGCGCGGATCTCGCCGCCGGAGCCAGCCCGCGCGCCGCCGTGGTGCTTGCTGGCGCCGCCCGCGCCCGCGCCGCGCTGGACGGGCGCGACTACGTGATCCCGGATGATGTGAAGGCGCTGGCCATCGCCGTGCTGCGCCACCGCATGCTGCTCAGCCCCGCCGCCGAGATCGAAGGCCGCGCGGCGGAAAGCATCGTCGCCGATCTGATCCAGCGCACCGAGGCGCCGAGGTAATCCATGCGCCGGCGCTGGCCTTTCCCGGTGTTCTACCCCTCAGCGCGGACTGCCGTGCTGCTGGCGCTCGCCGCGCCGCTGGCGCTGGTTGTCGCGGCTGCCGTGCCGCAGGCGTGGATCGCCGCACCGGCGCTGGGCGCGGCGCTGCTGGCCATGGTCCTGCTCGATGCGCTGCTTGCCCCCGCGCTGGCCGGGCTGCGTGTGATCGTGCCCGAAGACAGCGAAGTGGGCGAACCGCTCGCGCTCACCGTGCTGGCCGATTTCCGGGCCGAGGCGCCCCGCGCAGCGCCCGTGGCCGCGCTGGCGCTCGATCCGCGCCTAGCCAAGGGCGGAAGGCTGGTGGCACCTCTCTGCCGCGACAACGGCGCCTGGAGCGTGCGGATCGAGACAGTGCCCACCCGTCGCGGTCTTGGACCGGTCGGTGCCGTGTGGCTGCGCTGGGAGGGCCCGCTGGGCCTTGCCTGCCGACAGGTAAGGCAGGATGTGGGCGCCGTGGTCCGCGTGCGCCCCAATATCGCCCCCGTGCGCAGCCCCGCGCTCCAGCTGTTCCTGCGCGATGCCCAGTTCGGCATGGTCGCTCGCCGCATCCGGGGCGAAGGGACCGAGTTCGAGGCGCTCGCCGAATACGAAGCCGGCATGGATCGCCGCCGGATCGACTGGAAAAGCTCCGCTCGCCACGCCCGGCTTTTCGCCAAGGAATACGAGACCGAGCGCAACAACCAGATCGTCTTCGCGTTCGATTGCGGGCAGACGATGAGCGAGCCGATCGGCGGCCTTCCGCGCATCGACCGCGCCGTCACCGCGGCGCTCACCACCGCATGGATCGCGCTGGGCGCGCAAGACCGCGTCGCGGTCTATGGATTTGCCGCAAAGCCGCAGGTCCTCAGCCCCTTTGTCACCGCGCCGCGTGATTTTGCCCGCCTGCAGGATGCCGCCGCCGCGCTCGATTACAGCGCCGAGCAGCCCAACTTCACGCTTGCACTCTCCACCCTCGCCGCGCGGCTGCGGCGGCGCTCGCTGGTCGTGGTGTTCTCTGAATTCACCGATCCCACCAGCGCTGAACTGATGATCGAATCGATGCGCCGGCTGGTCGAACGCCACCGTGTGATCTTCGTCGTCATGGCCGATGCCGAACTGGCCGAGTTCGTCAGCGCCCCCGTCCGCACCGCGCAGGATGCCGCCATGGCGGTCACCGCCACCACGCTCCAGCATCAGCGCACGCTCGTGCTCCAGCGCCTGCGCCGCGCGGGGATCCTTGTGGTCGAGGCGCCGCACCAGCATATCGGCAACCGCCTGCTCGATGCCTATCTCACCGTGAAGCGCGCTGGAAGCCTGGGATGAGCGAGACTGCAGCACCCACCCTGCTGGGCCGCCTTGGCGGCTGGTTCAGCCCCGCCGCCAGCGCAGATATCGCCGCCGCGGAAGACGCAGCGCTGCGCTCGGACCGGTTCCGACTGGAGCGCGAGGGCGAGTGGAAGCGGCTGGAGGCCATCGTCACGCGGATCGAGCGCGGGCGGCTGCGCGGCATTTCGGACGAGGACCTGCTCGCGCTCCCCGCGCTTTATCGCACCGCCGTCTCCAGCCTTGCCGTTGCGCGCGAAACCTCGCTCGATGCTGAAACGCTGGCCTGGCTCGAAGTGCTCACCCGCCGCGCATGGTTCATCGTCTATGGCCCGCGCGCCGGCCTTGGCGATTGGCTCTTGCGCTTCTTCGGCGGCGGCTGGGGCGCCAGCGTGCGCGCGCTGGGGCATGATATCCTGATCGCGCTGGCGCTGATGGTGGCGGGCACGGTGGCGGGCTGGCTGCTCGTGGCGAGCGACCCCGATTGGTACTATGCGCTGATCCCCGCCGGCATGGCCGATGCGCGCGTGCCGGGGGCCAGCCGCGCGGTGCTGATGGGCACACTGTTCGGCCAGCAGAACCAGTCCGGCCTCGGCATGTTCGCCGCCGCGCTGTTTTCCAACAACGCGCAAGTCTCGATTCTGGCCTTCGCGCTGGGCTTCGCCTTTGGCCTGCCTTCCGCGCTGCTCCTGATCCAGAACACCACGATGCTCGGCGCGCTGCTCTGGCTCTACCATGGGCAGGGGCTGACCATAGAGATCATCGGCTGGCTGGCCGTCCACGGCACCACCGAACTGTTCGCGATCCTGCTGGCGGGCGCGGCAGGGCTGCACATCGGCCGTGCGATGGCCTTCCCCGGCGATGCAGCCGTGCTCGATGCCGCCGCCGCAGCCGGACGCCGCAGTGCGCAAGTGATGGTGGGGGTCGTCCTCATGCTGATCGTGGCCGGCCTTCTCGAAGGCTTTGCGCGCCAACTGATCAACAACACCGCCGGTCGCCTCATAGTCGGCGTGTTCATGCTGGTGTTCTGGACCGGCTATTTCTTCGTCTGGCGCGGCAACGCCGGGGATGGGACATCTGAGGGAGTGCAGCCCTGATGGCGCGCCGCGAACCGCGCAGCCGGGACCGCATGGTGATCACGCCCGAAGGCGTAACGCTGCCCATCGTGCTTGCCGCGCACGGTGCGCGGGCGGCGGCGCTGCTGCTCGATCTGGCGATGATCGGCGCCGCCATCATTGTCACGACGCTCACGCTGATCTGGATCGCGGGCGGCGTTGCCGTTGCGGAGAGCGACCTTCAGGGCGGCACGGCCAAGTCCCACGCTCTGCAGGCGATTGTCGTGCTGTGGATCGTCGCGATGTTCCTGTTCCGCAACGCGTGGTTCCTGTTCTTCGAGCTTGGTCCGCGCGGCGCCACGCCGGGCAAGCGCATTGCCGGCATTCGCATCGCCGCGCGCGGCACCGAACGGCTGACCACCGAGGCCGTGATCGCGCGCAACATCGTGCGCGATATCGAGCTGTTCATGCCGGTGGTGTTCATCGGCGGCGCTTTCGCGGCAGGCAGCGATGCCGATCTCGCCGGCTGGGCCGGGGCGATCTGGTTTGCGATCTTCATGCTGTTCCCGTTTTTCAACCGCGATGCCCTGCGCTGCGGCGATGTCATCGCGGGCACCTGGGTGATCGAAGCGCCGCGCCGCAAATTGGGCCATGCGCTTTCGGTCAGCGCGCCGGTCGCCGCCGCCGAACAGGCGTTCACCTTCACGCCCGAGGAATTGGCCGTCTACGGCGAGTACGAGCTGCAGACGCTGGAGCGCGTGCTGCGCGATGGGCGCGGACCCGCGCTGGACGATGTGGCCGACGCGATCAGCCGCAAGATCGGCCGCCCTTATCCCTACCGCGCCGAACGCGTGTTCCTCGAATCCTATTACCTGCAGCTGCGCGCCCGGCTGGAACAGGGCCTGCGCCTCGGCCGCCGCAAGGCCGACAAACACGCCGCCTAAAATCTAGCTCTCGCCGAAGATGCCCACTTCACGCAGGCCCGCGCTGTCTGCCCGCCCGCGAAACATCCCCGGCGTGGTGAAGGCAAACCCGGTCTCGCCGCCGGGCGTCGCGTAGATCACCCCGCCGACACCGCCCATCGCGCCAACCTCGTCCAGGACCGCCTCGGTCGCTGCCTGCGGTCTCTCGCCGCCGATCCGCATCCGCGCGCAGATCTCATGCGCCACGGCGGCGCGGATGAACTGTTCGCCAGAGCCCGTGCAGCTGATCGCCGCTGCTCGGTCATCCGCATAAGTTCCCGCGCCGATCAGCGGCGAATCGCCGATCCGGCCCCAGCGCTTGCCGGTAAGCCCGCCGGTGGACGTGGCCGCCGCGACATGGCCGGACGCATCCACGGCCACTGCACCCACCGTGCCGTACTTCAGCCCCGCATCGAACCAGCCGAGCTTCTTCGCCTTCAGTTCCTGCAATTGCTGCCAGCGCGCCTCGGTGGCGAACCAATCGGGATCGACCATTTCCACGCCCTGCTCGCGCGCGAACTCCTCTGCGCCCGCGCCGCTCAGGAACACATGCGGGCTCTTTTCCATCACCGCGCGCGCGAGGCTCACCGGGTTGCGCGTATGCGTCACCCCGCAGACCGCACCCGCGCCCCGCGTAGCCCCGTCCATCACCGCTGCATCAAGCTCGTTGGTGCCGTGATAGGTGAACACAGCCCCGCGCCCGGCATTGAAATGCGGATCATCCTCCAGCGCCGAAACCGCCGCGCAGACGGCTTCCAACGCGCTCCCGCCCGCAAAGAGCACATCGCGCCCCGCATCGAGCGCCACGCCCAGCGCGGCCTCGTGCGCCGCCACACCGGCGGCATCCATCGTCTCGGGCGTCATGGCTCCGGCTCCGCCATGAATGGCGATGGCCCAGCGGCTTTCACTTGCCCCAGATTTGCTTGTGTCCGTCATGCTGGCCGCGATAGCAGATAGTCTCGTCAAGGCTAGCTGGAGACAGATGGTGGATGGTCTGGAAATTGCGGAAGACGACCTTTCGGGCGCCGACGTGCAGGCACTGGTCGCGCTGCATCTGGGCGGGATGCACGCCGAAAGCCCCGCCTGCAAAGTCAACGCCCTGCCGCTCGACAAGCTGCGCCAGCCGGACGTGACTTTCTACACCGCCCGCGTCAACGGCCAGCTGGCCGCAATGGGCGCGATCAAGCATCTGGACGACGCCCACGGCGAGCTCAAATCCATGCGCGCCGCCCCGGAGTGGCGCGGCAAGGGCGTGGGCGAGGCGATGCTGGTGCACCTGCTCGCTGTAGCGCGGGGCCGCGGCTATTCGCGCGTGAGTTTGGAAACGGGGCGGACTGAGGCCTTCGCACCCGCCGTCACGCTCTACCGCAAATACGGCTTCGAGGAATGCGGGGCTTTCGCGGACTATGTGGTGGACGATTTCAGCCAGTGCCTGACGCTGGCACTGTGACTTACTTGAAAGTCACCCACTTGACGCTGTTCGTGTAAAAACTGGGCGACGCCTTGCCCTGTCCGTCAAGCGCGGGCTTGAACCGCGCTCGCCGCATCAACAGGTTACACGTTACGCGGATCAGATCGGTCGAAATGGTCGCCTGCTGGATATGACAGCCGGTCGGAACGCCGGTCGCACCCACCATCAGCCGAAAATTTATCAGAGCGCTTGCCCCGGCTTCGAGGGAACGTCGCGGATAGTCGGCGGATGTCAGCCAGTTCGAGGGATTGCCGATAGGGGACGCATGCCGGCTCAGCGCGTCCTGCTGGTCAGGATCGAAGCCCCAATCACGCACCAGATCATGAAGACATTGGCGCATTGCCTTCATCGGGGCTGCCAGAGGACCGGTTTGCAAGCCGATGTGCAGAGAGCCTGACGAGATCAAGACGCTTGCTATTGCCGCCTCCTGCTCGGGCGTTGGCAAGGGCGTACCGGGCTTGGCAAGGGTCTCGTCGGCCTTGATCTCGCGATTCAGCAGATCGCGGACCTGCCCGAACACGATCGGCACCTTGTCTGGCCCGATTAAGCCGACCGTGGCTGGCGCGGCCTTGGCTTCGGGCAGGCCGGGCCCGAATTTAGCCGTTAACAGGACAGTGCGGGAATCGAGCTGTGTCAGCGGCTGTCCCATCAAGGACAGGGACGGCGGTGTCCATGGCTGGAACTGGTCAAGAATGAGCGTGACCTTCTCGTCGCCCACCCCGAATTCCCTCAGCAGACGGCAAGAATCGTTCGCGTAGTTGAGAGTCCAACCGCCGGACGGATCGAGCCTGAGTTCTTTCGCCTGTCCGGGAACGGCAACCAGTGTTGCAAGCAAGCCGACAAGCAAGGCGGGCAGACGAAACCGGATCATGCACCGCCGGCTATCAGCCTTTTGCGCAAGCGGAAAACAGAAAAGGCTCCACCGTGGTGGAGCCTTTCCCGTGTTTCCGTCCTGAAGCGAAGCTCAGAGCTTGCCGGTAAGTTCCGGCACCAGCGTGAACAGATCGCCGACGAGGCCGATATCCGCGACCTGGAAGATCGGGGCGTCTTCGTCCTTGTTGATGGCGATGATGGTCTTGGAATCCTTCATACCCGCAAGGTGCTGAATCGCGCCCGAGATGCCGACCGCGATGTAGACTTCCGGTGCCACGATCTTGCCGGTCTGGCCGACCTGATAGTCGTTGGGCACATAGCCTGCGTCCACCGCCGCGCGGCTTGCGCCGACGCCTGCGCCGAGCTTGTCGGCAAGCGGGATGATCACGCTCTGGAAGGTGTCCGCATCCTTCAGCGCACGGCCGCCCGAAACGATGATCTTGGCCGAGGTCAGTTCCGGACGCTCGCTCTTGGCGATTTCCGAACCGATGAAGCTCGACGTACCAGCATCGCCGCCAGCTGCCACGGCTTCCACCGCAGCCGAGCCGCCGGTGGTTTCCGCCTTGGCAAAGGCAGTGCCGCGCACGGTCAAGACGATCTTGGCATCGCTCGATTCGACCGTGGCGATCGCGTTGCCGGCATAGATCGGACGGGTGAAGGTCTTGGGGCCTTCCACCGAGAGAATGTCGGAAACCTGCATCACATCGAGCAGCGCGGCGACGCGCGGCGCGATGTTCTTGCCGGTGGTGGTGGCGGGCGCGACGAACGCGTCGTAACCGGCCATCAGCCCCGCGACGAGCGGCGCGACGTTTTCAGCCAGCGCATTGGCATAGGCCGCATCATCGGCCTTGAGCACCTTGGAGACGCCGGCGATCTGCGCGGCGGCAGCAGCGGCGGCATCACAGCCCGAACCTGCGACGAGCGCGGTCACTTCACCGATCTGCGCAGCAGCGGTGACCACGGCGAGAGTAGCGTCCTTGACCGACGCGTTGTCGTGCTCGACCCAAACGAGTGTCTTGGACATCAGGCTACTCCCATTTCCTTGAGCTTGGCGATCAGCGCATCGACGTCAGGCACCTTGATGCCCGCGCTGCGCACCGGCGGTTCGGTGACCTTGAGCGTCTTGAGACGCGGCGCGATATCGACGCCGTAGTCTTCCGGCGTCTTGCTCGCGAGCGGCTTCGACTTCGCCTTCATGATGTTGGGCAGCGAAGCATAGCGCGGCTCGTTGAGGCGCAGGTCGGTGGTGATGATTGCGGGCAGCGCCAGCTTCACCGTTTCCAGACCGCCATCGATTTCGCGCTTCACCACCACGCTGTCACCCTCGACAGCGATTTCGTTGGCGAACGTGCCTTGCGGGCGGCCGAGCAGCGCGGCGACCATCTGGCCGACCTGGTTGGCGTCGTCGTCGATCGCCTGCTTGCCGGTGATGATCAGGCCCGGCTGCTCCTCATCGGCAATCGCCTTGATGATCTTGGCGACAGCGAGCGGCTCGACCTCGGTCTCGCTGACGACGAGGATCGCGCGGTCCGCACCCATGGCGAGCGCGGTGCGCAGCGTTTCCTGCGCCTTGGCCGGGCCGACCGAAACCGCCACGATCTCGGTAACCACGCCCTTTTCCTTGAGGCGGATGGCTTCCTCAACCGCGATCTCGTCGAACGGGTTCATGCTCATTTTCACGTTGGCAAGGTCGACCCCCGTGCCATCCGCCTTCACGCGCGGCTTCACGTTGTAGTCGATCACCCGCTTCACGCAGACCAGGGCTTTCATCGTGTCAGGCCTTTCTCAATTCAGTGGCGCGCGCATAAGTGGCGCTTACGTAAACGTCAACCTAGCCTCGGGTGCCCATGCAGGAAACTCAAGCTAGGCATCAGCCGGGCTTCTACTCCATTTCGAGGATGATGGCATCCACCGCAAGGCTTTCGCCCTGCGCCGCGTTCACCGCCTTCACCCGGCCCGATTTCTCGGCGCGCAGGATATTCTCCATCTTCATCGCCTCGACCACGGCCAGCGGCTGCCCGGCCTCGACGCTATCGCCCACGCCGACATGCAGCGCCACGAGCAGCCCGGGCATCGGGCAGACGAGGTACTTCGACATGTCTGGCGCCACCTTGGCGATCATGTGCTGCGTCAGCGGCGCGATTCGCGCGGGCAGCACGGTCACATCATGGCTGCATCCGCGCGTGGTCAGCTGGAAGCCAGCCGCGCGAGACTTGACCTTGACCGTCAGCGGCTTGCCATCGACTTCGGCCATCACCACGCGGTCGCCCGGCGTGTATTCAAGCGATATGGCGATCTCCTCGCCATCGACCGTGATCGCTTCCTCATCAACCAAGACGGCAAAATTCGCCTCGCCGATGCGCACCGACCATTCGGACGGCGGATCGAGCGTATCGCCCAGCTGCCCATCGACCTGCCGCGCCCGGTCCGCCCGCGCCGTGGCGAGGAAGCCCGCCAGCGCCGCCAGCGAAACCAGCGTCTCATCCGAAGTCGCCGCGCCGTGAAACCCGTCCGGGTATTCCTCGGCGATAAACCCGGTGGTCAGTTCGCCAGAGCGGAAGCGCGGGTGCTGCATGATCGCCGAGACGAAATCGATATTGTGGCCCAGCCCCTCGATCTCGAACGCATCGAGCGCCTCGATCTGCTTGTCGGCCGCCGCGTCGCGGGTTGGCCCCCAGGTCACCAGCTTGGCGATCATCGGATCATAGAACATCGAGACTTCGCCGCCTTCATAGACGCCGTCGTCCACCCGCACGCCGTCCACGCCGCGCCGCCCATTGGCCTCGCCATCATCGGTCCAGCCTTCCACCGGCGGATCATAGCGGACCAGTCGCCCGGTCGAGGGCAGGAACCCGCGATAGGGGTCTTCGGCATAGACGCGGTTTTCGATCGCCCAGCCGTCGATACCTATATCGTCCTGCGTGAACGCCAGCTTTTCGCCGGCCGCGACGCGGATCATCTGCTCGACAAGGTCGATGCCGGTGATCGCCTCCGTGACGGGGTGCTCCACCTGCAGGCGGGTGTTCATTTCGAGGAAGTAGAAGCTCTCGCCCGTCGGGTCCGCGCCCGAAACGATCAGTTCCACCGTGCCCGCCGAGTAGTATCCCACCGCACGGCTGAGCGCGACGCACTGCTCGCCCATCGCCTTGCGCATCTTGGGCGTCACGAACGGCGAGGGCGCTTCTTCCACCACCTTCTGGTGACGGCGCTGGATCGAGCATTCGCGCTCGTTGAGGTAGAGGATGTTGCCGTGCTGATCGCCGAGGATCTGGATCTCGATGTGGCGCGGATTGAGGATGAACTTCTCGATGAACACGCGGTCGTCGCCGAACGAGTTCAGCCCCTCGCGCTTGGTCGCCTCAAAGCCTTCGCGCACGTCCTTTTCGGAGTACGCCAGCCGCATGCCCTTGCCGCCGCCGCCGGCCGAAGCCTTCATCATCACCGGATAGCCGATCTCGTCCGAGATGCGCACCGCGTGCTCGGTATCCTCGATCTCACCGACGAAGCCGGGGACGACATTGACGCCTGCTTTCAAGGCCAGCTTCTTGGACTCGATCTTGTCACCCATGGCGGCGATCGCGTTCACGGGCGGGCCGACGAACGCGATGCCCTCTGCCGCCAGCGCCTCGGCAAAGCTGGTGCGCTCCGAAAGGAACCCGTAGCCCGGATGCACGGCATCGGCCCCGGTCTGCTTGCACGCGGCGATGATCTTGTCCGCGATCAGATAGCTCTGCGCCGCAGGCGAAGGCCCGATATGCACCGCCTCGTCCGCCATCTTCACAAACGGCGCGCGCGCATCGGCATCGGAATAGACCGCGACGGTCTGGATACCCATCCGGCGCGCGGTCTTGATCACGCGGCAGGCAATTTCGCCACGGTTGGCGATGAGGATTTTCTTGAACATTCTTATTCCTTCTCAGGCTTCGTTGCCCGCAGCACCGAAGCAATCCGGATCAGGTCGACAGTAAAGATCAGCGCAAACAGAACGAGATAAATCTGGCCGGCCGGAGCGAAGCATTCTGCCCACAAGCCAGAGCGCAATTCCTGCAGCTTGCAGCTCGTTTCCAGCGCGCTGAGCAACGACCAAAGTGTTGCCCCCTGAAGAACCCACATCAGCAGGCTCGTCAGAATGAACGACATGCGACGACGCCCGCTCATGCCCCCAAACCTTCACCCTTCGTCGCCCCGGACTTGATCCGGGGCTTGGCTTCTTGCTGCCAGCCAAAGGCAGCCAAGCCCCGGGTCAAGCCCGGGGTGACGGAAAGAGGGGAGAGATGAGCGGCTCGCATCGTTACTCCGCCGCTGCCAGCTCTTCGCCTGCAGGCGGCATATTGTGCCCCAGCAGACGCAGCACATCCGCCGCTGCTTCGACCACGTTGGTGCCTGGGCCATAGATGCCCTGGACCCCGGCCTCGCGCAGGAAGTCGTAGTCCTGCGGGGGGATCACGCCGCCCGCGACGACCTTGATATCGCTCCGGCCCGCCTCGCGCAGGTGGCGGATCAGTTCGGGGATCAGCGTCTTGTGGCCTGCCGCAAGGCTGGACGCGCCGACTGCATCAACCTCGTTTTCCAGCGCAAGCTTGGCGGCTTCCTCGGGCGTCTGGAACAGCGGGCTGCTTGTGATGTCGAAGCCCATGTCGCCGAAGGCAGAGGCGATAACGTTCGCGCCGCGGTCATGCCCGTCCTGACCCATCTTGGAGACCAGCATCCGGGGCGCGCGGCCCAACCGGCGGGTGACTGCCTCAACACCGTCCAGCACCTGCTGGTAGCGCGCATCGCCGGCGTAATAGGCGCTGTAGACGCCCTTCACCGGAGTGGGGTGCGTGCCGTGGCGGCCGAACACGATCTCCATCGCATCCGAAATCTCGCCCAGCGTGGCGCGATACCGCGCGGCTTCCACCGCAAGCTCCAGCAGGTTGCCGCCAGTCTTCGCGCCTTCGGTGAGCGCGTTCAAGGCCGCGCGGCACTTGGTCTCGTCGCGGGTCTCGCGCACCCACTTCAGCCGCGCGATCTGCCCTTCGCGCACCGCCATGTTGTCGACTTCCAGCGTATCGAGCTGGTCTTCGCTGGCGAGGCGGTACTTGTTGACGCCGACGATCACGTCATCGCCCTTGTCCACCCGCGCCTGACGGCCGGCAGCGGCCTCCTCGATCATCGCCTTGGGCCAGCCCGCCGCCACGGCCTTCGCCATGCCGCCTTCGCTTTCCACGCGCTCGATGATCTCCCACGCCTTGTCGACCAGTTCCTGCGTCAGCGCCTCGATGTAGTAAGAGCCCCCCAGCGGATCGACCACCTTGGTCATCCCGGTCTCTTCCTGGATCACGATCTGCGTGTTGCGGGCGATACGTGCGGAAAAGTCTGTCGGCAGCGCGATGGCTTCATCCAGCGCGTTGGTGTGGAGCGACTGGGTGCCGCCCAGCATCGCGGCCATCGCCTCGATCGTGGTGCGGATCACATTGTTATAGGGGTCCTGCTCCTGCAGCGATACGCCCGAGGTCTGGCAGTGCGTGCGCAGCATCTTGCTCCGCTCGTCCTGCGCGCCCAGCTGCGTCATCACCCGGTGCCACAGCACGCGCGCAGCGCGCAGCTTGGCCACTTCCATGAAGAAGTTCATGCCGATGGCGAAGAAGAACGACAGGCGCCCGGCAAACTTGTCGATATCGAGGCCCGAGGCCACGCCGTACTTCACGTATTCCATGCCGTCGGCGATGGTGAACGCGAGCTCCTGCACCTGCGTCGCGCCGGCTTCCTGCATGTGGTAGCCGGAAATCGAGATCGAATTGAACTTCGGCATCTCGCGGCTGGTGTAGCCGAAGATATCCGAGATGATCCGCATCGAAGGCTCGGGCGGGTAGATGTAGGTGTTGCGGACCATGAACTCCTTGAGGATGTCGTTCTGGATGGTCCCGTCGAGCTGCGCACGGCTCACGCCCTGCTCCTCGCCCGCCACGATGAAGAACGCGAGGATCGGGATCACTGCGCCGTTCATGGTCATCGAAACCGACATCTGATCGAGCGGAATCCCGTCGAACAGGATCTTCATGTCTTCGACCGAATCGATCGCCACACCCGCCTTGCCGACATCGCCGACCACGCGCGGATGATCGCTGTCATAGCCCCGGTGCGTCGCCAGATCGAAGGCGACCGACAGGCCCTTCTGACCCGCCGCCAGATTGCGGCGATAGAACGCGTTCGATTCCTCGGCGGTGGAGAAGCCCGCATACTGCCGGATCGTCCAAGGCCGCCCCGCATACATCGAAGCGCGCACCCCGCGCGTGAACGGCGCGAAGCCGGGCAAGCCCGGATCGACCGGCGCGTCTTCCGCCGTATAGAGCGGCTTGACCGCGATGCCCTCCGGCGTGTGCCAGGTCAGGTCCTTGCCCTTCACTTCCTTCGAGGCGGCCTTCTGCCAGTCTTCGATATTCGCCATGATCTTGTTCCTAAAACGATTCAGTGCGCGCGAGTGAAGCGGATCAATGCGCCTCTTTCGGCGTCTCCATGATCTCGGTCAGCACGCCGCCCATGTCCTTGGGGTGGACGAAGAAGATCAGCGTCCCATGCGCGCCGATGCGGGGCTCACCCAGCACACGCTTGCCCAGTGCCTCGAACGCCGCCTTGGCCGCGTGGATATCCGGCACTTCGTAGCACATGTGGTGCTGCCCACCCGCCGGGTTCTTGGCGAGGAATGCGGCAATCCCGGCATTCCCCGGCAGCGGCTCGATCAGCTCGATCTGCGTGCCGTTCAGCGCGCCGTCCGAGCCGGGCGTATCGACGAAGCACACCTTCACCCCCTGTTCGGGCAGGTCAAAGGGTTCGTGAATCTTTGTCGCGCCCATCACATCGCGCCAGAACACAACGCTGTCCGCAATCGATGGCGTCGCAACGCCGATATGATTCAGCCTGCCCAGCTTCATGATCAAACCCTCTCGATCACCATGGCGATGCCCTGACCGCCGCCGATGCACATCGTGATGAGGCCGTACTGACCCCCGGTGCGCTGCAGCTCGTAAGCCGCCTTGATCGTCAGGATCGCGCCCGTCGCGCCGATGGGGTGGCCGAGCGAGATGCCCGAACCGTTGACGTTGGTCTTGGCAGGATCGAAGCCCAGTTCCTTGGCGACGCCGCAGGCCTGCGCTGCAAACGCCTCGTTGCTTTCGATCACATCGATCTGGTCGAGCGTCAGCCCCGCGCGCTTCAGCGCGACGGGCACGGCCTTGACCGGGCCGAGGCCCATCACGCTAGGCTCCACGCCCGCATGGCCCCACGCCAGGATCTTGGCGATCGGCTTCAGCCCATGCTCGGCCACCGCTTCGCCGCTCGCCAGCACAACCGCGCCCGCGCCGTCGTTGATGCCGCTGGCATTGCCTGCGGTGACGGTGCCGTCCTTCTTGAACACCGGACGCAGCCCCGCCATGCCTTCAAGGCTGGCATCGGCGCGGAAATGCTCGTCGGTGTCGAACACGGTCGTGCCCTTGCGGGTCTTGATCTCGACCGGAACGATCTGTTCCTTGAAGTAGCCCGCCGCCGTCGCGGCAGCAGCGCGGCGGTGGCTTTCCACAGCCAGCGCATCCTGCGTCTCGCGCGTGATCTGGTGCTGCTCGGCGATGTTCTCCGCCGTCACGCCCATGTGGATATTCTCGAACGGATCGTGCAGCGCGCCGAGCATGACGTCCATCATGATCTGATCGCCCATCTTCTGCCCGTTGCGCGCGGTCAGCACCATATGCGGCGCGTTCGACATGACCTCGCAGCCTCCGCCGATGGCGATCTGCTGCTCGCCCAGCGCAATGCCCTGCGCGGCCGAGACAATCGCCTGCAGGCCCGAACCGCACAGCCGGTTCACGTTCATCGCCGGGCTCTCGATGGGCACACCCGCGTTCACCGCCGCGACGCGGCTGACATAGGCGTCCTTCGGCTGCGTCGGCACGACGGTGCCGATCACCACGTTCTCGATCTTGTCCGGCGTCAGGCCAGCGCGAGCAATCGCTTCCTTGATCACGATGGTGCCCAGATCCGCCGGGCGAAACGAGGCGAGGCTGCCGCCAAACGTACCAATGGCCGTGCGCGCGCCGGAAACGATGAAGATGTCAGTCATGCGAAATGTCCTTCAAGCCGCCGATCACAGCGGAATATTGTCGTGCTTCTTCCACGGGTTCTCGAGGCTCTTGTTCCGCAGCTTGCGCAGCCCCAGCGCAATGCGCCGCCGCGTCGAATGCGGATGGATCACCTCGTCGATGAAGCCCTTGCTCGCCGCCACGAACGGGTTGGCGAAGCGGTCCTCGTATTCCTTGGTCTTCACCGCCTGCTCTTCGGTCGAAAGCCCGCGGAAGATGATCTCCACCGCGCCCTTCGCGCCCATCACCGCGATCTCGGCGGTCGGCCAGGCGTAGTTGAGGTCGCCGCGCAAGTGCTTGGAGGCCATCACGTCATACGCGCCGCCATAGGCCTTGCGCGTGATCACGGTGATCTTGGGCACGGTCGCTTCGGCATAGGCGAACAGCAGCTTGGCGCCATGCTTGATGATCCCGCCCAGTTCCTGCGCGGTGCCCGGCAGGAAACCCGGCACATCGACAAACGTGATGATCGGAATCTCGAAAGCATCGCAGAAGCGCACGAACCGCGCGGCCTTCTTCGATGAATTGATATCGAGCACGCCCGCCAGCACCATCGGCTGGTTCGCCACCACGCCCACGGTCTTGCCCTCGATCCGGCCAAACCCGCAGATGATGTTCGCAGCGTGCTTGGGCTGGATCTCGAAGAACTCGCCTTCGTCGAGCGTCTTGGCGATCACCTCGTGCATGTCATAGGGCTGGTTGGCCGAGGCCGGGATCAGCGTGTCGAGGCTCGGCTCCAGCCGGTCCCACGCGTCCGCCGTCGGCCGTTCAGGCACGCCGGAGCGGTTGGTCAGCGGCAGGTAATCGAAGAACTCGCGCGCCATGAGCAGCGCTTCGATATCGTTCTCGCAGGCGAGATCGGCCACAGAGGTCTTGGTCGAATGCGTCACCGCGCCGCCCAGCTCTTCCTGCGTGACGATCTCGTTGGTCACCGTCTTCACCACGTCCGGCCCGGTGACGAACATGTAGGAGCTGTCCTTCACCATGAAGATGAAGTCGGTCATCGCAGGCGAATAGACCGCGCCGCCCGCGCAAGGCCCCATGATGAGGGAAAGCTGCGGCACCACGCCCGAGGCGAGCACGTTGCGCTGGAAGATTTCGGCATAGCCGCCAAGGCTGGCGACGCCTTCCTGAATGCGCGCGCCGCCCGAATCGTTGAGGCCGATCACCGGCGCGCCCACTTTCAGCGCAGTATCCATGATCTTGCAGATCTTCATCGCGTGGCGTTCTGAAACCGCACCGCCAAACACGGTGAAATCCTGGCTGAATACATAGACCAGCCGGCCGTTGATCGTGCCCGAACCCGTCACCACACCATCACCCGGAACGGTCTGCTCGGGCATCCCGAAATCGACGCAGTTGTGCTCGACGTAAGCGTCAGTCTCTTCGAAGCTGCCTTCATCGAGCAGGATATCGAGCCGCTCACGCGCGGTCAGCTTGCCCTTGGCGTGCTGCGCATCGATGCGGCGCTGGCCGCCGCCCATGCGGGCCGCCTCGCGGCGCTTTTCCATTTCGGCGATATTGGCTGACATTCAGGAAACCCCGGATTCAGGAAACAAGGCCTGCGCGGATGCCGCATTGCAGCAGGGCTGTCCAATGTAATTCTGCAAAGTTGCAAAGCCCAACTTTGCAAATTAGGCTGAGTGCATGTCCAACCGCCGACTCTTCGCAGGCCCCGCACTGCGCGCGCTCCGCCAGCGGCGCGGCCTCCTCCAGGCCGAAATGGCGGGCACGCTGGGCATCAGCGCTTCTTATCTCTCACAGCTCGAGACCGACGAGCGCCACCTCACCTCCGCGCTGGGCGATGCCTTGCGCGCCGCCTTCCCAATCGACTGGGCCGATCTCGAACCCGCAGACGGCGACCGCACGGCCGAGGCGCTACGTGAGGCGCTGGCCGATCCCGAACTTTCCGGCGGCATTCCGGGCGAACAGATCGAGCGCCTTGCCCGCCAGTTCCCGGCCTTTGCCGAACGCTTCGTAGCGCTTCACGGTCTCTACGCCCGCAGTCGCCAGCGGCTCGAGATGGTCGACGAGGGGATAGGCCTTCCCGGCAACATCGGGAGCGGCCGCCTGCCGTGGGAGGAAGCGCGCGACTGGTTCCATGCTGCCAACAACTATGTCGATCAGATAGACCGCGACGCCGAGCGGCTGGCCGAAGAGATCGCCGGCGACGAGGCCAGCCCGCGCATCCGCACCATGCAGCAATGGCTGCGGCGCGAAGGTGTCACCATCGAATGGAAAGGCGGCGGCCCCCTGCGCCGCTTCGATGCCGCGACGCGCCACCTCCAGCTCGATTCAGCCCAGCCCAACGAATCCAGCCGCTTTCAGTTGGCCTATCAAGCCGCCGCACTCGCGCTTTCGGGCCAGATCGCCGAGATCGTCGCCGCCGCGCCCTTGCAGACCGAAGCTGCGCGCCACCTCCTCACCGTGGGCCTCGGCAACTATGCTGCAGGTGCCCTCCTCATGCCTTACGAGCGCTTCCGCAGTGCCGCGCGCAGCCTGCGCCATGATATCGACCGCCTGCGCCAACTGTTTCACGTGAGCTTCGAGCAGTGCTGCCACCGCCTTTCCACCCTGCAACGCCCCCAGGCGCGCGGCATTCCGGTTTTCTTCGCGCGGGTCGACATGGCGGGCAACATCACCAAGCGCCACTCCGCCACGCGCCTCCAGTTCGGCCGCTTCGGCGGCGCCTGCCCCTTGTGGATCGTGCACGAAGCTGTCGCGATTCCAGACCGCATCCACGTGCAGCTCGCCGAAATGCCTGATGGCATCCGCTACGTTTCGATCGCCAAGGGCCTCGTGAAACCCAGCGGCAGCTACTACCGCCAGCCGCGCCGCTATGCCGTGGTGCTGGGCTGCGAAGCCGCGCTGGCGGATGAGTTTGTCTACGCCGATGGTCTCAACCTGAAGAGCGACGACGCGGTCACCCGCATAGGCATCAGCTGCCGCATCTGCCCGCGCGGGCAGTGCGATCAGCGCGCTTTCCCGCCGAGCGACAAGGCAATCGATGTGGACCCCAGCCAGCGCGATCTGGTGCCCTACCGGATCGTGGAGGGCTAGCTCGCGCCCTGCGCGCGCACCCGCACCACAATCTCCACAACCGCCCACACCAGCGCGATAATGCCGACATAAAACAGGAAGAACGGGATCAGGTTTGTCACCGGCGCGGCAAATTTCAGGCCCCGGCTGTCCTTGAACAGCGCATCGAACAGCGATGCGATAGGGAAGCACCAGGCCGTCAGCACAAGCATCCGCGCGATGCGCCGCGCAGTCGCCAGCGGCAGCGCCATCGCCGGTTGCAGCGCCGCGAGCAGCCACAGCATGAGCCCGTTGAGCACGCCTTCCATATGTGTCATCCGCCAGGCCTTGTCGCTGCCCGGAAGCTGAAGCGCGATCTTGCCCGGAATCGGCCAGAGCTCGATGCTACCGATGAGGAAGAACACGAAGCCAAACCCCGCGACAAAGCCGAGCAGCATGACGTAGCCGCCCTGCACGATCAGCATCCGCTGAACCGGGCGCAGTTCCGAACCTTCCATCCTCAATCCCCCTCAGAACGGCACCGGCATCGCGGCGCTCTGTGTATCGATCAGCGGCATCGGCGCGCCGCGCTCCCCGGCACGCTCGTGCCCCGCGATCCAGTCCCGCACCCACGGATGATCCTTCACCTGGCGGGGATCGTGCCCCGGCACCATGGCGCGCAGCAAGGCAGGGCCCGTGCCCATGAGGAACCGCGCCGCCCACCACCACACCTTGAGGCGCGAGGCCGGTTGCCGCCAGCGCCCGTCCTGCAAAAGCAGCGCGCGGTAGCAGCGCCTGCCCCAGCGGATCACATCGATCGACCCGTGCAGCACGCCATACGCCCGCCGCCAGTATCCCGGCGAGACAGCCTCATAGACATCGTGCGCAACCAGCTTGTGCTCGGTTTCCTCGACCATATGCCACAGGATGAACGAGGTGACATGCGGGTCCGCCCCGCGAAACAGCCGGGTACGGTGCCCCACCAGCCACTCGGTCAGCCCCAGCGTCATCGCCTCGAACCCAGCCGCATAGGCCAGCCGCACCGGCAGCGGGCGCTGCAAGAGCCGCGCATAGGAGTGCGCCATCTCGGCCTCGATCTCGGCCAGCGCGCCATACCCCTGCCCGAGGATCACATCGTTGAAGCGCCGGTGCGTGCGGTAGTGCTGCGTCTCCTGCATGCAGAAATCGCGCGCCTCGCGCCGCACCGCCGGATCTTCGATCAGCTTCGCCGCTTCGCCCAGCGTGGCGACGAGGAACGGCTCAAGATGCGGCATCACGAACGAGGCGCCGTTGATCATCTGCGCCAGTTCGGGCGCATGCGGTATCCAGTGGGCCGGGGTTTCGTCCGCAAAGGCGAACGCACCCTGTCGCACAGTGATCGGCGTGATGGCGCCAGCACCTGCATGCTGTCCCAGCTCTCCCATGGCTTGCTCTCCCGGCTTGCCTCGCCTCGAATCAATAACAGTGTTATAGCACTGGCATTCCCCCGCGCAACCCGCCATGAAACGGCATGCCCGAACCAGCGACACAGCCAAACGAGCCGGACCGCGAGGACTTGCGCACACGCCTGCTCGCCGCTGCCGAAAAGCTGGTGCGCAAACATGGGCCGGACGGCCTTTCGCTGCGCGAACTGGCGCGCGCCTGCGGGTCCTCCACCATGGCGATCTACACGCTGTTCGGCGGCAAGCCGGGATTGATGGAGGCGCTCTATGTGCTCGGCTTTGCGCGGCTCCACGCCTATGCGCTCTCCGCCGAAGCGCGCGAGGCACCGCTGCGCTGGCTGGTCCGCCAGATGCTTGCCTACCGCCGCTTCGCGCTCGATCACACCGGGCTCTACCGCCTGATGTTCGGCGGCGAGAAGCGCTTCACCCCCACCGGGCGCAACAGCCGCTTCGCCTCGCTTGCCGCCCCGGTAGAGGATGCCTACCCCGCCTTCGCCGCGCTGGTCGATGCTGTCGGCGCGTGCATGATCCACCACCACGCATCCGCGCCTGATCCCGCTCAAGTGCAGGACCTTGCCTTCCTGGTTTGGGGCCAGATGCACGGCCTGGTCGGCCTGGAGATTGCCGGATATGCCGATCCGGCGGATGCGCTCGGGCGGTACCAATCCGCCGTGCGCTTCATCTGCACCCACTGCGGAGCGGCTCCTGCCGACGTGGACGCCGAACTGGGCGCCGCCGCCCTCACCTAGGCACACGAAGAACCAACGGTAACAACGCTGGCCAACGAAAAAGGCCGGAGGTTTCCCCCCGGCCCCTTTCAATTCGCAAGCTGCGAAGAGCTCAGCCCTTCAGCACTTCCGCCAGCGTCTCGCCCAGCAGGCTCGGCGAAGGCGACACGCGGATACCGGCCGCTTCCATCGCGGCGATCTTGCTTTCCGCATCGCCCTTGCCGCCCGAAACGATCGCGCCGGCATGGCCCATGCGGCGGCCTGGAGGCGCCGAGCGGCCCGCAATGAACCCGGCCATCGGCTTCTTGCGGCCCTTCTTCGCCTCGTCGATCAGGAACTGCGCGGCCATTTCCTCGGCGTCGCCGCCGATTTCGCCGATCATGATGATCGACTTGGTGTCCTCGTCCGCCAGGAACAGTTCCAGCACGTCGATGAAGTTGGTGCCGTTCACCGGATCGCCACCGATGCCGACAGCCGTGGTCTGGCCAAGGCCGATGTTGGTGGTCTGGAACACCGCTTCATAAGTCAGCGTGCCCGAACGCGAGACGACGCCGACCGAGCCCTTCTTGAAGATGCTGCCCGGCATGATGCCGATCTTGCATTCGTTCGGGGTCAGCACGCCGGGGCAGTTCGGGCCGATCAGGCGCGACTTCGAGCCCTGCAACGCACGCTTCACGCGCACCATGTCGAGCACCGGAATGCCCTCGGTGATGCAGACGATCAGTTCCATCTGCGCATCGATCGCTTCCAGAATGGCATCCGCAGCGCCCGGAGGCGGCACGTAGATGCAGCTGGCGGTCGCGCCGGTCGCGGCCTTGGCTTCGGCGACAGTGTCATACTGCGGCAGACCGATGTGGCTGGTGCCGCCCTTGCCCGGGGTGACGCCCGCAACCATCTGCGTGCCGTAATCCAGCGCGGCCTGAGTGTGGAATGCGCCGGTCTTGCCGGTCATGCCCTGCGTGATGACCTTGGTGTTCTTGTTGACGAGAATGCTCATGGTTCAGGAAACCTTCCGGACTGCAGCCACGATCTTCTGCGCGGCATCGCCAAGGTCGTTGGCGGGGACAATGGGGAGACCCGAGTTGGCAAGGATATCCTTGCCCTGCTGGACGTTGGTGCCTTCGAGGCGCACGACCAGCGGAACCTGCAGGTTCACTTCCTTCGCCGCAGCAACAATGCCGTCGGCGATGATGTCGCACTTCATGATCCCGCCGAAGATGTTGACGAGAATGCCCTTCACGGCCGGATCCGAAAGGATCAGCTTGAACGCCGCGGTCACTTTTTCGGTCGTCGCGCCGCCGCCCACGTCGAGGAAGTTGGCCGGGAATTCGCCGTTGAGCTTGATGATGTCCATCGTCGCCATGGCAAGGCCCGCGCCGTTCACCATGCAGCCGATGTTGCCATCCAGCTTGATGTAGGCGAGGTCGTACTTGCTGGCTTCGATCTCAGCCGGGTCTTCCTCGGTCTCGTCACGCAGCGCGACGACGTCGGGGTGGCGATAGAGCGCATTCGAATCGAAGCTCATCTTGGTGTCGAGGACCAGCAGGTTGCCGTCTTTCGTTTCCACCAGCGGATTGATTTCCAGCATGTCGCAATCAAGCGCCATGAACGCGGCATAGAGCTGGCTCGCGATCTTGGCGGCCTGCTTGTTGAGCTCGCCGGTCAGCTTCAGCGCATAGCCCACGGCGCGGCCGTGGTGCGGCATGAAGCCCTGCGCCGGATCGATCGTGATCGTAGCGATCTTTTCCGGCGTCGAGTGCGCAACTTCTTCGATGTCCATGCCGCCTTCGGTCGAGACGATCATGGCGACGCGGCCGGTGCCCCGGTCCACCACCATCGAGAGGTAGTATTCCTTGGCGATATCAACGCCGTCGGTCACGTAAAGCCGGTTGACCTGCTTGCCCGCTTCGCCGGTCTGCACCGTGACGAGCGTGTTGCCGAGCATTTCGCGCGCAAAGGCTTCGACTTCCTCGACCGACTTGGCCAGCCGCACGCCGCCCTTGGCATCGGGGCCGAGTTCCTTGAACTTGCCCTTGCCGCGTCCGCCAGCGTGGATCTGCGCCTTCACCACATAGAGCGGCCCGGGCAGCTGCTTCGCGGCGGCAACCGCCGCCTCGACCGTCAGCGCGGCAATGCCTGCGGGAATGCCGACGCCGAAGCGGCTGAGCAATTCCTTGGCCTGATATTCATGAACGTTCATGCGTGTTCCCCGCGTCAAGAGAATGAGGGCAAGCGGATTGAAACCGATCGTCGCGCTGCCTTAAGCACACGACTAAAGGGTTGAAAAGGGTTCGCGAAGCCCAATCGCGCCTGCATGGATGCATTCCGGCCCTGCGCCGCCGAATACGAATTCACATTGCCGCATCCCGCCGGCACGGCCCCAACCGCCCCCTTGCGCTCGGCGGCGCAAACCCGCATCGCAAAAACGATGATCGATTTCGACCGCTTCCGCCACATCATGGCCGAAGCCGGACGTCTGGCGCTTGCCAGCTGGCCCGGCCACGGCCACGCGCTCGAAGTGTGGGACAAGTCTCCGAACAACCCCGTCAGTGCCGCCGATCTCGCCGTTGATGGCTATCTCAAGCAGGAACTCGGAGCGCTTCTCCCTGCCGCCGGCTGGCTCTCCGAAGAAACCGCCGACGATCCCATTCGGCTCGACAAAGGACTTTGCTGGCTGGTCGATCCCATCGACGGCACCCGCGATTTCGTGCGCGGACGCCCGGGCTGGGCCGTTTCGGTGGCCCTCGTTTCGGAAGGGCGCCCGCTGATCGGCGCGCTCGATGCCCCTGCGCGCGGCGAATTCTGGCTCGCCGTGGCCGGGCAAGGCGCGACCCGCAACAACTTGCCGCTTACCGCCAGCAACCGCCAATCGCTCAGCGGCGCGCGCGTTCCCGCCGATGCCGTGCCCCGCGTCGATCACGATCTGGTACTGGTCGACAAGCCCAATTCCATCGCGCTGCGCATTGCCATGGTCGCAGCCGACGAAGCCGATCTCCTCGCCACGCTGCGCTGGGGCTACGAGTGGGATATCGCCGCAGCCACGCTGATCGCCCGCGAAGCCGGCGCCGCCGTCAGCGATGCGTTCGGCGCGCCTTTGGCCTACAACAAACGTGATCCGCGCGCATTCGGCCTGCTGGCAGCCGCGCCCGCGATTCACGCTGCTGCCGTGGACCGATTGGCCGACCGCGCGAACCGCATGGCCTGAACACGCTCACACACTACACTTCGTCATTCCCGCCCGCTTCGTCATTCCCGCGAAGGCGGGAATCCAGAGCGGCGTAGCGCTTTGCGGCCCTTGATCCCCGCCTTCGCGGGGATGACGAATTGTATGGTGCTCGGACGACCAGAAAGCGGGGATGACGAACTGGAAGCGGAATCAAGCCGCCTCGAACTCCTCGGTATCAATCGTCGACTGCATCACCGGCCCATAGCGGTGCCCCGCCACGGTCTGGTGATTGACCAGCCCGTCCACTTCGGAAACCAGGGCGGCGGAGGGCTTCCAATCCCAGCGCGCGATGTTCTCGGCAAGGTGATCCTGCCGCGAAGTGCCGGGAATCGCCACGATATGCTCGCCCTTGGCCAGCACCCAGCCCAACGCAAGCTGCGCCGCCGTGACGCCTTCGCGCGCGGCCAAGGCGGCGAAAGCTTCGGCGAGGCCCAGATTGTGCGCCCAATTCTCGCCCTGAAAACGCGGCATGTTCGGACGGATATCGCCCTTGGGCATCGCGGCGGGATCGGGCCGCTCATCGACCAGCAGGCCCCGGCAGACGGGGGAGAACGCAACAAAGGTGATGCCAAGCTCGCGACACACTTCCAGCACCGCAATCTCGGGATTTCGGGTCATCGGCGAATATTCGGTCTGCAGCGCAGCGATAGGGTGTTCGGCATGAGCACGGCGCACAGTCTCGGCCGACATTTCGGAAAGGCCAATGCTGCCGATCTTGCCTTCGCGAACCAGATCACCCAGCGCGCCGACCGATTCCTCGATCGGCACCGTGAAATCGCGGCGGTGGAGGTAGTAGAGATCGATGTGATCGGTTTTGAGCAGCCGCAGCGAGGTTTCCAGCGCGCCCCGGATCGTCTCCGGCTTGCAATCGATCCGGCGGGCCTTGCCGTCGACAATAATGCCGGTCTTGCTGGCGAGGAAGAAGCGGTTCCGCTGGCCGGATAGTACCTCGCCGATCAGCGTTTCGTTGTGGCCATCGCCATAGATCCGCGCGGTATCGAGGTGATCGTAGCCAAGATCGAGCGCGCGGGCGAGCAAGCTCTTGCCGTCTTCGTCGCTCGGCGGCGTGCCATAGGCCCAGCTCAGCGACATGCAGCCAAGGCCGATGGGGTTGGTCTCGCGACCGGCAATCGTGCGGCGGGTAAAGGTCATGCTTCAGGCTCCTTCGCCTGAAGCGATGCCAGCCGGATCAACGTGGCGTCAACCCGGCTGGCAAAAGCATTCTTTTTACTGCCCCTGGCGCGCGCGGGCGACGTCGTCCTGAGTCACTGGCACAATCTTGATTTCCACGCGGCGGTTGGCGGAGCGGCCTTCCTCGGTCGCGTTCGAAGCCACCGGCTGGCTCTCGCCGAAGCCCTGGCTGCGCACCCGGCCCGGCGCGACCCCGCGCGAGGACAGATAGTCCGCCACGGCCCGCGCGCGGTTCTCCGAAAGCGTCTGGTTGTAGGCGTCCGAACCGGTCGAATCGGTGTGCCCATAAACGTCGATCAGCGAATCGGGATACTGCACCAGGCTCTGCGCCACCTTGTCGAGCGTATCGCGGAAGCCGGGCTTGATCACCGTACTATCGGTATCGAAGGTCACGCCGTTTGGCAGGTTGACGAGGATTGCCTTGCCGCCATCGACAGGGCTGACATCGACGCCAGTGCCCGCGGTCTGCTCACGCAGCTGCTTGATCTGCTTGTCATAGGTATAGCCGACCGCCGCGCCGGCCACGCCGCCGATGCCTGCGCCGATGATGCGGCCGGTGCCGCCACCGATCAGGCCGCCCAACAACAGTCCCGCCAGTGCGCCGCCGCCCGCGCCTATGGCGGTGCGCGAGACTTTCTGCTGGCCAGTGTTGGGATCGGTCACACAAGCCGAGAGGCTGACAAGCGAAACAGCGCAGAGGCTGGAGACGAGAACGCGCCGAATCTTCATTATACTTCCCCTGTGAACAGCCCTCTCATGAGGGATCCTTGAACTGAACTACAGCCGTTTGGCTGGTTACGAAACGCTTCTTCGTCTTACCATCCTGAACGGCAGCCGAATAGCAGGCCTTCGCGCGCGGCAACAAATCTGCTAACTCCTGTTTTGTGACCCCTTATCCTTGGCCCGACGCCCTCATCATCCTTGGGCTTGTCGTCATCAACGCCCTGTTTTCCATGACGGAACTGGCGATCGTTTCAGCGCGCCCAGCCCGGCTCAAGGTTGCGGCTGAAGCCGGCAGCAAGGGGGCAAGGACCGCGCTCGATCTGGCGGCAGACCCTGGCAAGCTGCTCTCCACCGCACAGATCGGCATCACCCTCATCGGGATCATCGCGGGCGCCTATTCGGGCGCTAGCCTTGGCGGGCCGACCGGCGAGCGCCTGGCCGCGCTCGGGCTCCCCGCAGAGTGGGCCCCCTCGGTGGGCTTCGTTCTGGTGATCGCGATCACCACATACCTCAGCCTCGTGGTCGGCGAGCTCGTGCCCAAACAGCTCGCTCTGCGCGTGGCAGAGCCCATCGCCATCATCGCCGCCGGGCCGATGAAGTTCATGGCCCGCGCCACCGCGCCGCTGGTGTGGACGCTCGACAGTTCTTCGGCCCTGCTGCTGCGCCTGTTCGGCGTGAACCGCACCCACGATCAGGACGTGACGGCGGAAGAACTGCACATGATCTTCGCCGAGGCGACGCGTTCAGGTGTGATCGAGGAAGACGAGCGCGCGCTGATGACCGGGATCATGCGCCTGGCGGATCGCCCCGTGCGCGAAGTGATGACCCCGCGCACCGAACTCCACTGGATCGAGCGCCGCGCGCCCGAGACCGAACTGCGCGCCGCCATTGCCGATAGCCCGCATTCCTTGCTGCTCGTCGCCGATGGCTCGGTCGACAACGTGGTCGGCGTGGTCAAAGTGCGCGATGTGCTTTCGGTGCTGCTGCGCGGCCGCAAGGTCATGCTTTCGCGCCTGATGAAGAAGCCTGCCATCGTGCCCGACCAGCTCGATACGATGGATGCGCTGCGCGTAATCCAGCTGGCCGAAGTCGCCATCGCGCTGGTCCATGATGAATATGGCCACCTCGAAGGCATCGTCACCCCGGCGGACCTGCTTGATGCCATCGTCGGAAACTTCGTCGCGCACGGCGATGATGGTGATGCGCCGATGATCACGGTGCGCGAAGATGGCTCGCTGCTGCTTTCGGGCGCGCTGCCGGCCGATGCCCTTGGCGATCGGCTCGGCATAGAGCTTCCCGAAGACCGCGATTTCGCCACGGCAGCCGGCTTTGCGCTATCGGTGCTGAAGCGCCTGCCCACGGAAGGCGAGCATTTCCAGCATCAGGGCTGGCGCTTCGAAGTGGTCGATATGGATGGCCGCAAGATCGACAAGCTGCTGGCAAGCAAGGTCAAACCCGCATCCGCCACGCCGGTGCTGGACGGCTGAGGCCCAAAAGCCTGCCCTTTGGCGGGAAAGCCTCGATCAGCCCGGAATGTTGGTCTGCGCCTCGCGCCCATCGCCTTGCGGCGCGGAAAGGATATCGCGCACACCGGCGCCCTTGGCGACAGTCTTGGTCTTGGGATCGCCGACCACGCTGCGGATCGATGCGGCCGAAGCCCCGGCCTTGCCCAGCGCATCGGTTTCCACCGCGCTGCGCGGCGCCGGGCCGCCGAACAGGGCATCAAGCGCCTGCTTCGACGAATCGACATCCTGCGGGCGCGGCGCACCGGGGTTTGGCGGCATCAGCGCGAAATCCGGCGGAACCACCAGCGGCGCCTGCCGGGTCACGGCGAATTCATCGGGCCGGATGCGGTTGAACAGCGAGCCACCCTGCGAGCACGCGCCCAGCAGCGTTGCGCCGCCGGCAAGCATCAGGATGGTGAGGGACTTACGCATCAAACAGTCTCCGTGGCGGTATCATTATCAGCATCCGCCGGCTGGGCGGGCTTTTCGCGCGAAAGCAGCGACCGGGCAAGCAGTATCAGCACACCGATGGTGATCGCTGCATCGGCCAGGTTGAAGATCAGGAAAGGGCGCCATTCGCCGATATGCAGATCGGCATAGTCGATCACATAGCCGCGCGTCGCCCGGTCATAGATATTGCCAAGCGCGCCGCCCAGCACGAGCGCCAGCGCAGCAATCTCGCCCATGACTTTCTCGCGCAGCATCCACACGGCGACGCCGAGCGCGATCAGCCCGGTCATCGCCAGCAGCACAAGCTTGGTCTCGCTCGATTGCGCGGTGAACATGCCGTAGGAAACGCCGTAGTTCTCGGTCCAGCGCAGATCGAAGAACGGCAGCAGCTTGATGAGGCCGATCCGCTGCAGATCGAGCGGCCCGGCCACCAGCGCCTTGATCGCGCGGTCCAGCGCAAACACGCCTAGCGCCAAACCAAATCCGGCAGCACGCCAATTTGCGAGACGGGCCGCAGGGCTCCTCATGCCGGCAGCCCCGCCACCACATCGTCGCACCGCGCGCAAAGCGCACCGTCTTCGGTCACTTCGGGCAGATGCCGCCAGCAGCGGCCGCACTTGTGCAGGGAGGTGGGCACGATTTCCACGCCATCACCCTGCCCGCGCGTGACTGACGCGGTGATGAACAGTTCGGCAAGGTCCGCTTCTGGCGCGCTGGCCGGCACGGTCACCTCTGCCTGAAGGCTCGATCCGACCACCTTTTCGCGGCGCAGCGGCTCGATGGCTTCGTTCACAGTTTGGCGCAATCCACGCAGTTCATCCCATTTCGCAGTCAGCGCAGGATCGTGGACAAACAGATCGGACTCAAACCAGCTTAGCAAGTGCACGCTACCTGCATCGGGGAAGCGCGTACTCCACACCTCTTCTGCCGTGAACACCAGCACTGGCGCCGCATAGCGCACCAGCGCGTGAAACAGCACATCCAGCACCGTGCGGTAGGCGCGCCGCTTCGGGTCCGTCGGCGCATCGCAATAGAGGCAATCCTTGCGGATATCGAAGAAGAACGCAGAGAGGTCCTCGTTACAGAAATCCGTAAGCGCGCGGGTGTAGGTGTTGAAGTCAAAGTCGTTGATTGCAGTTTTGAGCGTAACATCGAGATGAAAAAGCTGGTTGAGAATGTAGCGCTCAAGCTCCGGCATATCCGCCGCATCAACGCCCTCGGCCTCGTGGTCATACCCTTCGAGCGCGCCCAGCAGATAGCGGAAGGTGTTGCGCAGCTTGCGGTACTGGTCCGCCACGCCGGCCAGGATTTCCTTGCCGATCCGGTGGTCCTCGGTGAAATCGACCGAGAGCGCCCAGAGCCGCAGGATATCCGCGCCATAATCGCGCATCAGATCGATGGGCGAGATCGTGTTGCCCAGGGACTTGGACATCTTCATGCCCTTCTGGTCCATGGTGAAGCCGTGGGTCAGCACCGCCTTGTAGGGCGCATGGCCGCGTGTGGCGCAGGCTTCCAGCAGCGAGGACTGGAACCAGCCGCGATGCTGATCGCTGCCTTCAAGATAGAGATCGGCATGGGGGCCGGTGTAACCCTCAGGCCGCAGCAGATCGGGCCACTTGCCCGATTCGAGCACGAAGGCATGGGTGCTGCCGCTATCGAACCATACGTCGAGAATGTCGGTGACGCGCTCGTAGTCCTCAAGCCGGTACTCGGCCCCGAGATACTCCTGCGCCCGCTCCTCGCTCCAAGCATCGACACCGCCCGCGCGCACCGCCACCACGATCCGTGCGTTGACAGCGGGATCGTTGAGGTACTGGCCGGTCTTGCGGTCAACAAACAGCGTGATCGGCACGCCCCACGCACGCTGGCGCGAAAGCACCCAGTCCGGCCGCCCCTCGACCATCGCGCCAATGCGGTTGCGGCCCTTTTCGGGCACCCAGCGCGTTTCGGCGATGGCCTGCATGGCGATCTGGCGCAGCGTCGCGTTCGGCTGCTCCAGCGCGCCGCCCTCGTTGTCCCAGCGGTTTTCCGCCCGGCTTTCGGCGTGCGGCATGTCGACCGGACGGTCCATCGGCACGAACCACTGCGGCGTGCACCGATAGATCACCTTGGCCTTCGAACGCCACGAATGCGGATAGGAATGCTTGTAGTCCGCAGAGGCCGCAACCAGCCCGCCCGCCTCGCGCAGCGCCTCGCAGATCGGGCCATCTGGCGCATTGAACTTGGGATTGATGACTGAACCCTGCCCGCCGAGCCAGCCCCAGTCCTCGCGGTACTTGCCATCACCCTCGACCGCGAAGACCGGCTCGATCCCGTGCGCCTTGCACAGCGCAAAGTCGTCCTCGCCATGGTCCGGCGCCATATGGACAAGGCCGGTGCCGCTATCGGTCGTGACGAAATCGCCGGAGAGCATGGGGCGCGGCTTGGCGAAGAACCCGCCGAGCGCGTGCATCGGGTGGCGGGCGATAGTGCCGGCGAGGTCGGAGCCTTTGCCGCGCCAACTTACCTCGATCAGATTCGAGCCGGCTCCGAGACGAGTTGCAAACGCTTCAATCAATGGCTCCGCAACGAGGCACTTATGCGACCCGTTTACCGTGACAAGCCAATAGCTAACCTCTGGCCCATAAGCCAAAGCCTGGTTCACCGGGATGGTCCAAGGCGTCGTCGTCCAGATCACCGCATGCGCGCCAACCAGCTCTGCAATCGGCGATTCCACAATCTCGAACGCCACGTCGATCTGGGTCGAGACAATGTCCTCGTACTCGATCTCCGCCTCGGCCAGCGCGGTCTTCTCCACCGGCGACCACATCACCGGCTTCGCGCCGCGATAAAGCTGGCCGCTCTCCGCAAACTTCAGCAGTTCGCCAACGATGGTGCCTTCCGCTTCCGGGTCCATCGTCAGGTAGGGGTGGTCCCAATCGCCATTGATGCCGAGCCGCTTCAATTGCTCGCGCTGCACGTTCACCCAGTTCTGGGCATAGGCGCGGCATTCGGCGCGGAATTCGACCGGCGGAACCTCGTCCTTGTTCTTCTTCTTCTTGCGGTACTCTTCCTCGACCTTCCACTCGATGGGCAGGCCGTGGCAATCCCAGCCGGGCACATAGGGCGCATCTTTGCCGAGCAGGCTCTGCGTGCGGCAGACCATGTCCTTCAGGATATGGTTCAGCGCATGGCCGATATGCATGTCGCCGTTGGCATAGGGCGGGCCATCATGCAGAATGAACTTCTCCGCGCCCGCGCGGCTCTCACGCAGCACGCGGTAGAGGTTCTCGTCCTGCCAGCGCGCGAGAATGCCCGGCTCCTTCTGCGGCAGGCCGGCCTTCATCGGGAAATCGGTCTTCGGCAGGAAGACGGTCGAGCGGTAGTCGGGCGTTTCAGACATGATCGGCGGGCCTTAGCGCCGCGCCCGGATTCCTGCAAATTATGGATCGCGCAAACGCAGGCTCGACAAAACGCGACGCACATCGACTCTGAAACATTTATCCCCACGCCCGCTCACCCTGAGCTTGTCGAAGGGTGCTGGCGCAAGGGTTGCGTATAATGCTTCGACAAGCTCAGCATGAGCGGGTTGGGGTGCCTAATCTGCGCAGGATGCTTTAAGCCTTGCTCGCCATTACCCCGCAAAGGACCATCCCATGCCCGCCCCCAACCTCCGCACCGCGTTCCTCAGGGCCGAAGGGCGAGGCGCGCTTGCCATGAACGTCGCGGTCCTGATCGTGGCTACCATCGCAATCAACGGCTTCCTCTTCGCGTCCGGCTGGGCGACGCCGGGAACGCGGATGCCGATGATCCCGCCGGGCGCGGTGGTCGGCCTGATCTGGACGGTCCTTCTCGGCCTGATGGGCGCAGCGCGCTGGTCTTATGTGCGCGCCAGCGGCGATAGCGGCTGGCGTTCGTGGACACCCTTTGCCCTCGCCGCGCTATGCATCGCCTATCCGTTCTACACCAGCGGCCTGCAGCGCGGTGAAGCCGCGTTCTGGGGTACGGCGATCACGCTCGTCGTCGCGGTCGCGGTCATGCTGGTGCTGCGCGGCCGCGATGCCCGCGCGCCGTGGTTGCTGGTGCCCACCGCCATCTGGGGCGGCTATGTGCTCTGCGTGATGATCGCCTACCCGGCCTGATTCAGCAGCCGCCGCGCTTCATCGCAATCGCGCCCCATCTGCGCGACCAGCGCATCGAGGCCATCGAACTTCGCCTCGCCGCGCAGGAAATGGTGGAACGCCACCTCAATCTCCTGCCCATAGAGATCGCCTGAAAAATCGAAGAAATGCGGCTCAAGCAGTTCCTTGGGCGGATCGAAGGTGGGCCGGATGCCGATGTTCGCCGCGCCCTGAAGCACGCGCCCATCTGCCAAGCGCCCGGTCACCGCATAGATGCCATAGCGCGGGCGCAGATAGCTGCCGATATCGAGGTTCGCGGTCGGGAAGTTGATCGTGCGCCCCACCTTGTCGCCGTGCTGCACCGGGCCGCGGATCGCGAAAGGCCGTGTCAGCAGCCGCGCCGCCGTCTGCGGATCGCCCGCCACCAGCGCATCGCGGATGCGGCTGGATGAAACGACCTCGCCCTCCAGCATGACCGGCCCGACCGCGCGTGTCGCCAGAGCGCAGGTCGCGCCCACGTCAGACAGCACGCCCACATTGCCGCCACGCGCCCGGCCAAAGGTAAAGTCCTCGCCCGTCACCACAGCCGCCGCGCCGAGCCGCTCTGACAGCAGATCGCGCACGAAGGCCTCCGCAGGCATCGCCGCCATCGCGCCGTCGAAGCCAAATACCAGCATCGCATCCGCCCCGGCCTCTGTGAACAGCGCCTCGCGCTGATCGAGCGTGGTCAGCCGAAATGGCGACGCATCGGGCTTGAAGTGGCGGACCGGATGCGGATCGAACGTGGCGATGATCGCGGGCCGGCCCTGCTCGCGCGCCCAGCGCACCGCCTCACCCGCCACGGCCTGATGGCCCAGATGAAACCCGTCGAAATTGCCCAGCGCGATGACGCCGCCGCGCAAGGCCTCAGGCATGGGCTCGCTGGCATGGACGCGCATCAGGCCGCGCCCCGGACCAAGGTCACGAATTCATGGGCCGGATAGCTGCCGTCCGCCGGAAAGCTCTCGCGCGCAGTCTCGCGCCAGGGTGCAGCCGGATAGGGCATGCGCGTGTCCCCGGCATAGTCGCCGTGCACTTCAGTCAGCTCGAACCGGTGGGCCAGCCCCTCGAACTGCGCAAACACATCCGCGCCGCCGATCACCGCCACTTCGCCTTCACTGGCCAGCGCAAGTGCGCCCGCCACATCGTGCACCACTTCGGCCCCCGGCGCAGACCAGCCAGCATCGCGCGTCAGCACGATATGGCGCCGCCCCGGGAGCAGCCCCGGCAGCGAGGTGAATGTCTTGCGGCCCATGATCATCGGCTTGCCCATGGTCAGCGCCTTGAAGCGCTTGAGGTCTGCGGGCAAGCGCCACGGAAGGGCACCCTTGTCACCAATCGAGCCATCCCGGGCACGGGCAACGATCAGAAAAATCTCTTGAGCCATCAAAGAATCAGCCGCGTCACGTGGCCCATCTTGCGCCCGGGCCGCACTGCCGCCTTGCCATAAAGGTGCAAGTGGTTGGCGGGATCGGAGAGCAACGCCGGCCAATCATGCGCCTCATCGCCGATCAGGTTGTCCATCACCACGCCCGCCGCGCAGAGCTCGGTCGAACCCAGTGGCAGCCCGCAGATCGCGCGCACGTGGTTCTCGAACTGCGAGGTGAGCGCGCCCTCGATGGTCCAGTGCCCCGAATTGTGCACGCGCGGCGCCATTTCGTTGAACACCGGGCCGTCTGCCGTGGCAAAGAACTCCAGCGTCAGCACGCCGACATGGCCCAGCGCGTCTGCAACCTGCTTGGCCAGCCCCCGCGCCGCGTCCACCTGTGCGCGCACCGCATCGCCCGCCGGCACCACCGACTGGCTCAATATGCCTGCCTTGTGGCTGTTTTCCGCGCTATCCCAGAAGCGCACGTCGCCATCAGCGCCGCGCGCGAGGATCACCGAAAACTCGGCCTCGAACGTCACGAAGCCTTCGTAGACCAGCGCCGCGTCCGGCAGTTCCAGAGAATCCGCATCCGCAGGCGTCATGATCCGCCACTGGCCCTTGCCATCATAGCCATCGCGCCGCGTCTTCAGGATGCCCGGTGTGCCGATCCTGGCAATCGCCGCCGCCAGATCCTCGGCGCTGTCCACCGTGGCCCAGGGCGCGGGCCGTCCGCCCAGATCCTCGACGAAGCGCTTCTCGGACGCGCGGTCCTGCGCCACTTCCAGTGATTTGGTCGCGGGATAGAGCGGAACAGTGCCTAACGCGGCGAGCGGGCCCACCGGCACGTTTTCGAACTCGTAGGTCACCACAGCGCAAGACTCGGCAAACCTCGCCAGCGCCGCCGCATCATCCCACCCGGCGCAGGTGAAGCCGGCGCATACATCAGCGGCAATCGAATCCGCTTCCGGCGCATAGACATGGCAGCGATAGCCCAGATTGGCAGCCGCAAGCGCGATCATCCGGCCCAGCTGGCCGCCGCCCAGAATGCCGATGGTCTCCCCGGGCGCGATCATGCCATCACACCGGGAATTCGGCGACGGACGCCGTCTGCGCCGCACGCCAGGCAATCAGCCGCTCGGACAGGGCGGGATCATTGAGCGCAAGGATCGAAGCCGCCAGCAGCGCCGCATTGGTTGCCCCCGCTGCGCCGATGGCCAGCGTGCCCACCGGAATGCCGCCGGGCATCTGCACGATGGAGAGCAGGCTATCGAGGCCCTTGAGCGCCTTGGACTGCACCGGCACGCCGAGCACAGGCAGATGCGTCATCGCCGCGATCATGCCCGGAAGATGCGCCGCGCCGCCTGCGCCTGCAATGATCACCTGAATGCCCGCGGCCGCCGCGCCTTTGGCGAACGCCGTCATCCGGTCCGGCGTGCGATGCGCGGAGACGATGCGGCATTCATGCGCCACACCCAGCTTTTCCAGCACAGCCGCGCCGTTCTGCATGGTCTCCCAGTCAGACTGGCTGCCCATGACGATCGCGACCTTCGGCGCGGCTTCACTCATCCCCTGCATCCCCTCTCTATCCGAAGCGCCTCAGCGCTCCGAAAGGTAGTAGCGCTCGATTTCGGCGAGGCTGTCATCCAGTTCATAGACAATCGGCTGCCCGGTCGGGATCTCGAGGCCCGTGATATCGGCGTCCGAAATGCCCGAAAGGTGCTTCACCAGCGCGCGCAGCGAATTGCCGTGCGCGGAAACGATCACCGTCTCACCGCTGCGCAGTGCCGGGGCGATCTTCTCGTCCCAGCACGGCAGCACACGCGCGATCGTGTCCTTGAGGCTCTCGGTGTTCGGCACGTCGATCCCGGCATAGCGCGGGTCGCTGGCGAGATCGAACTCGCTGCCGGCTTCCAGCGGCGGCGGCGGAATATCGAAGCTGCGCCGCCAGATCTTCACCTGATCCTCGCCGTGCTTCGCAGCCGTCTCCGCCTTGTCGAGCCCGGTGAGCCCGCCATAGTGCCGCTCGTTGAGCCGCCAGTCCTTGTCCTCGGGAATCCAGATCCGCCCGGCGGCTTCCAGCGCCAGATGCAGCGTCTTGATCGCGCGCTTCTGCAGCGAGGTGAACGCGGTGGTCGGCAGAATGCCCTTGGCTTTCAGCAGTTCGCCCGCGGCAAAGGCCTCGGCCGCACCCTTTTCGGTCACGTCCACGTCCCACCAGCCGGTGAAGCGGTTTTCAAGGTTCCATTGCGATTGGCCGTGGCGGATAAGGATCAGGCGGGGCATTTCGGTCCTGCTGCTGCTTGTCGACAAGGGCGCGGACCTAGCGCCCGCCTGCCATTTTGGAAAGAGGCGCTTTGGAAAGAGCCCTGCTCACGATTGGGCGGGAGGTTCCGCCCCATGGTCCTTGGGCTCGCCGAGCGCGCGGGCCTGCGCCTTGCGCAGCCGCAGGTTCTCGCGCAGCCGCTGCGCCAGCCGCTCCTCGCGGGTCAGCGCGGGCTTGTCGCCAGGTTTGGATCGCGGCTCGGTCATGAAAGCCTCTGTGCCGCGCGCCGGGGTGTGCGGCAAGCCTTGCTTGACAAATGCAGACCTCACCGCCAAAGCGCGCCCCTGCCCGCTCCGGCTTTGCCGAGCGCTGGGCATGCGGAAATGGTGTGCTGCTGTAGCTCAGTGGTAGAGCGCATCCTTGGTAAGGCTGAGGTCGGGAGTTCAATCCTCCCCAGCAGCACCATTTCCGGCCGCCACGGCCAAGGAAACCTTGATCTGTGGGACGCGCGCCAGCCTCAAGCCCGCAGATCCGCCCAATCGGGATGCCGCTTGAACGCCGCCTCAACATAGCTGCATTCGGGCACGATCTTCCAGCCATGGATGCGCGCATCCGCCACCAGCGCCTCCACCAGCTTGCCGGCAATGCCGCGCCCGCCGATTTCAGTGGGGACCAGCGTGTGTTCCGCAGTCAGCACATTGCCCCGGCGCACATAGGTCAGCCGGCCGAACGCGGCGCTATCTGCCACGCGCGCCTGGTATTCGCCTTCAGCGCCCTGATCGAGATGGGTGATCACCGGTTCATCCATGGCCCTTAGCTCCCAAGCTCACTTTCACGCTCACTTCCACACTGGCGCCGCGCCCGCTAAGGCCCCCCGCATGAAGTTCTTCTCCGACAACGCCGCCCCTGTCCACCCCCGCATCTGGGCCGCGATGCAGGCGGCCGATGCGCCGGACACCGCCTATGATGGCGATGCGCTCTCCGCTCGGCTCGATGCGGCGTTTTCGGATCTGTTCGGCGTGCCCTGCGCCGCGCTCTGGGTGGCGACCGGCACGGCGGGCAATTGCCTCGCGCTTTCGGCGATGGTCCCTCCGCACGGCGGCGTCGTCTGCCACCGCGAGGCGCATATCGAGATGGATGAGGGCGGCGCGCCCGGCTTCTTCCTCCACGGCGCCAAGTTGCTGCTGGCGGAAGGTGAGGGCGCCAAGCTCACGCACGGCACCATCACGGCCCTGCTCGATGCGATCCGCCCCGGGGTGCACCAGGTCCAGCCCCACGCGATCTCGATCACGCAGGCGACGGAATGCGGCCGGGTCTACACGCCGCAGGAAGTCGCCGCGATCGGCACGCTAGCGAAGGCGCGCGCCTTCGGCCTCCACATGGACGGCGCGCGCTTTGCCAATGCCGTGGCGCACCTTGGCTGCGATCCAGCCGAGGTCACGGTCCGCGCGGGCGTCGATGCGCTCACCTTCGGCTGCGTCAAGAATGGCGGGATGAGCGCGGAAGCCATCGTGTTCTTCGCGCCCGATCTCGTCGATGTTGTCCGCTTCCGCCGCAAGCGCGCAGGCCATCTGCAATCGAAGGGCCGCTACCTCGCCGCGCAGATCCTCGCCATGCTCGAGCGCGATCTCTGGCTTGAAAACGCGCGCGCCGCCAATGCCGCCGCGCAGGAAATCGCCGCCGCCTGCGGGGATCGCCTGATCCATGCCGTGGAAGCGAACGAGGTCTTCGTGATCCTTGACCCCGCCGAGCAGGCCGCCCTTCGCGCGCAGGGCTTTGATTTCTACGACTGGAACCCGCCGCCCGGAACCCCCGGCGCCGCCCGCCTGGTCACATCGTGGAGCAGCCCGGCGCACGAAGTTGCGGCACTTGCCCGCGCGCTGGCTTCGCTGTGAGCAGCGATCACCTGCCGGGAGAGGCCCGGTTCCTTGAGGCACGCATCCTCGTGCCCTTCCTCGTCACCGCGCTGATCTGGGGCTCGACGTGGATCGCGATCAAATATCAGCTGGGCGATGTACCGCCGAGCTGGTCGGTGACCTGGCGCTTCACCGGCGCAGCGATCGGCATGTTCGCGTTCGCCGCGTTCAAGCGCCTGCCGCTGGTGCTGGACAAACGCGGTCTGATGGTCGCCGCAGTCATGGGCTGCAGCGTGTTCAGCCTCAACTTCCAGTTCGTCTACCGCTCCGAACAGTATGTCACCTCGGGCCTCGTCGCAGTGCTCTTCGCACTGCTGTTGGTGCCCAACACGGTGCTCTCGCGCATCTTCCTTGGCCAGCGCATCACCAAGGGCTTCATGATCGGCACAGCCATCGCGCTTGCCGGCATCGGGCTGCTAATGCTGCACGAATATCGCATCGCGCTGGCGCAAAACAACGCGATGGGCGCCAAAGTCATCATCGGCGGGCTGATGGTGATGACCGCGCTGCTGTTCGCCTCTGTCGGCAATGTGGTGCAAGCCAGCCCCGCAGCGCGCGGCCAGCCGGTGCCGACCTTGCTCGCCTGGGCCATGCTGATCGGCGCATGTGTCGATGGCACGATAGCGTGGATCCTCTCCGGCCCGCCGCGCTTTGATTGGACGCTCTCCTACGCTGGCGGGGCCGCCTATCTCGCCATCGTCGGCACCGTGGTCACCTTCCCGATGTACAACGGCCTGTTGCGCGCACTTGGCCCGGGCCGTGCGGCCTACAACGGCGTGCTGGTTCCCGTCGTCGCGATGCTGATCTCGACCGTGTTCGAGGGTTACCGCTGGTCGCTTCTGGCCGGTGCGGGCGCAACGCTGGCGATGATCGGGCTGGTCGTTGCACTAAGGGCGCGCAACCCCTCGCGGTAAGTGGGATAGCGCAGCCGCCAGCCGAGTACGCGCTTCGCCTTGCCGTTGGCGACGCGCCGGTTCTCGGCATAGAACGCCAGCGCCATGGGCGAGAGCGCAGCCTCTTCCAGCGTCTGCATCCGCGGCGGCGCGCGGCCCATTAGCCGCGCTGCTTCCTCGATCACCACGTTCTGGCTCGAAGGCTCGTCATCCGAAAGGTTGTAGACCCCGGCTGGCCCGTCCAGCCCTGCAATCACCCCGCCGGCAATATCCTCGACATGGACCCGGCTGAACACCTGGTTCTCCAGTGCGATCCGCTTGGCCACCCCCTCGCGCACCCGGTCCAGCGCGCTGCGCCCGGGGCCATAGATGCCCGGCAGGCGGAACACGCGGACCCGATCATCCAGGGCCTGCCAGGCAAGGTCTGCCGAAGTCCGCGCCGAACGCCGCCCGGTGCCGACTTCAGCTGTTTCATCAACCCATGCCCCGCCGGTATCGCCATAGACCCCGGTTGAAGAGAGATACCCGATCCACTTGGCAGGCGTCGCCGTCAGCGCCTTCGCATAAGCATCGAGCACAGGATCGCCGCCCTCGCGCGCCGGAGGGACCGACGACAGCACATGGCTCGCCCCGGCCAGCGCGGCCAGCACAGCCTCCCGGTCCTCAAACCGCACCGTCCCCTCACGCCCCGTACCGCTCACTTCCCAGCCCGCTGCGCGCAGCCGCGCCGCGATCACCTTGGAGGTGTAGCCCATGCCGAAGATGAAGAGGTTCACGGTTTGGGATCAGGAAGAGGCGGCGGCACCACTTCGGTCGCGCCCGGCACGTGGTCCTTCTTCCACTGCATCGCCATGCGCACCCGCGTCTGGCCTGATGGGTGATCGAAAAACAGCATTTCCTCCAGCGGCCCCGGCGTGATCTTGCGATAGGCCGAAAGCTTCATCGCCGATGAGGCAAAGCCATCGGGCTCGCGCGCCGCATCAAGCCCGAATGCATCGGCCTCGCTTTCATCGACCCGGATCAGCGTGTTGGTGAGCGGCGTCGCCAGCAGCGAGAGCACGCTCAGCACGCCCGCCAGCACCGGCAGCGAGGCTGGATCGCTGAGCCCGCGCACATCCCACCGCTGCCCGCTATGGCGGATCAGCGCCGGTGCGATCCGCGAAGCCAGCCACAGAAGCAGCCCCATCAGCAGCGTCAGCACAATGACCGTCCGCCACACATGCCCCAGCACATAGTGGCCCAGTTCATGCCCCATCACCGCCGCAGTTTCCGCCTCGCTGGTCTTCTTCAGCAGGTTGTCGTTGAGCGAGATGCGGATCGTCGGGCCAATACCCGAAACATTGGCGGAGATGCGGTCAGACTGCCGCGAGGCATCGACGAGGTAGATGTGCTCTGACGGCACATTGTAGGCCTTCGCCATCGCGACCACGCGCGCCCGCACCGGCCCGTCCGGCAGTTCGGACTGGGTGTTGAACAGCGGCACGATGAACACCGGCGTGATCAGCACGAGGAACGAGATCGCTATGCCCACCACCCCGGTGCCGATCAGCCACCAGTGCTTCGGATACTTGCGGATCACCGCATAGATCACCAGCAGCAGCAGGCTGCCCGTTACCGCGCCGAGCACGAGGCCGATGGCCTGATCGCCCAGCCAGGCTGCCACAGACTGGTTCATCAGCCCATATTGCCGCTCGCGCAGATAGCCTGTGTAGAAGCTCCAAGGCAGGCTCAGCAGCGTATCCACGGCAATGAACACCAGCGCGCAGGCCAGCAGCCCCAGCCACGGCCGCCAACCGCGCCGGTGCATCGCGTCCCGCACCTTGGCAAGCAGCCGCACGCGCAGCAGAAACCAGCAAATGGCGAGCGAGAACAGGGTGCCCCACAGCGCCAGCCACTCGCCGCCTTCGAAGTAGGCGTCGGACCGCGCCTTCGCAGGGGCGCTCAGTGTTGCCAGCCAGAGCTGCGTGGCATGATCAACATCGAATGTGGCGGCGTGGGCGAGGCCCGGCGCAGTCGCCAGAAGCCCCAAAACAGCAAATGCAATCAGTCTTGCTAGCAGCATGGCGTGCGACCCCGTTCCTTTGCCCGTTGCGGCTGTGCCATGGGTGCGGCCCGGTCGCCGCCCCGTCAAGCGCTCTTGCCGCGGTGTTTTGCGACAAGACATTTGAAGGCCCGCCGATTTTGCGCTTTCGCGTGGGCGAAGGCTCCCTACATTGGGGCCATGAACGATCTTTCCAGCACCCCCGCCCTTCCCGCCACCGTGATCCAGCGCGCCGATTACAGGCCGCCCGAATGGCTTGTGCCCGAAATCGCCCTCGATTTCGCGCTCTCGCTCACCGCCACGCGCGTGCGCGCCGATCTGGTGGTAGAGCGCAATGGTGAGGCGTCCGGCCCGCTGCGGCTTGATGGCGATGGCATCACGGCCAGCAGCGTGCTGGTCGATGGCGCCGCGCACAATGATTGGCACATGGAGGGCAGCAGCCTGGTGATTGCGCTTGCCGGCAAGCGCCACACGGTGACCATCGAGACGGTGATCGACCCCGCCGCCAACACCCAGCTTTCCGGCCTCTATGCCTCGAACGGCATGCTCTGCACCCAATGCGAGGCCGAAGGTTTCCGCCGCATCACCTTCTTCCCGGATCGGCCCGATGTGCTGAGCCGCTACACCGTGCGCATGGCGGGCGACAAGGCGGCCTTCCCCGTCCTCCTCTCCAACGGCAATCCGGTCGCGAGCGGCGAGAGCGCCGACGGCACGCCCGAAGGCTGGCATTGGGCCGAATGGCACGATCCCTGGCCCAAGCCCTCCTACCTCTTCGCGCTTGTCGCGGGCGATCTCGTCGCCTCGCGCGATAGCTTCACCACAAGTTCCGGCCGCAAGGTCGATCTTGCGATCTATGTCCGCGCCGGGGACGAGACTCGCACCGGCCACGCGATGAAAGCACTCATCGATTCGATGCGCTGGGACGAGGGGGTCTATGGCCGCGAATACGATCTAGACTTGTTCAACATCGTCGCGGTGGCCGATTTCAATGCGGGCGCGATGGAGAACAAAGGCCTCAACGTCTTCAACACGCGCTACATCCTCGCCGACCCGGAAACCGCGACCGATGGCGACTATGACGCCATCGAAGGCGTCGTCGCGCACGAGTACTTCCACAACTGGTCGGGCAACCGCGTCACCTGCCGCGACTGGTTCCAGCTGAGCCTCAAGGAAGGCTTCACCGTGCTGCGCGACCAGCAGTTCAGCGCCGACATGGGCTCGGCCCCGGTCAAGCGGATCGAAGACGTCCGCATCCTGCGCGCGGCCCAGTTTCCAGAGGATTCGGGCCCGCTCGCGCATCCGATCCGGCCTGATTCCTATCAGGAAATCAGCAACTTCTACACTGCGACAGTCTATAACAAGGGCGCCGAGGTCATCCGCATGATGACCGTGCTGGCAGGGCCTGAGCGGTTCCGCGCAGGCACCGACCTCTACTTCGACCGCCACGATGGCGAGGCAGCAACCTGCGAGGATTTCGTCCGCTCCATCGAAGACGGCGCCGGGCTCGACCTCAAGCAGTTCCGACGCTGGTACGAACAAGCCGGCACCCCGCGCCTGGCCGCAACGCTCACCCACACCGGCGATACGGCCACGCTCATGCTGACGCAGACCGTGCCCGCCACCACCGGCCAGCCGGACAAGCAGCCGATGGTGATCCCGCTGCGCACCGCGCTGTTCGACCGGACCACTGGCAAGCACGGCGGAGAGCAGCTTCTCGTCCTCACCGAAGCCGAGCAGACCTTCACCTTTCCCGGCTTTGCGCAGCCGCCCGTGCTTTCGATCAACCGCGGCTTTTCAGCTCCGGTCGCCATCGACATGCCCATGCCGACGGCCGACCTCGTGTTCCTTGCGGCGCACGATGATGATCCCTTCGCGCGGTATGAGGCGATGCAGCAGCTCATGGTCCGCCACCTTGTCGCTGCCGTTTCGGGCGACATGACCGAAGCCGCACGCGCCGAGGGCCTTGCCGCGATTGGCGCGGTCTACGCCGCCGTCCTCGCCGACAAGGCGCTCGACGATCTGATGCGCGGCGAGCTCCTGATCCTCCCCGGCGAAGGCTATATCGCAGAGCAGCTTGCCACGGCGGACCCTTCGCGCATCCACGCCGAGCGCGAGGCGCTCAAGCGCTGGCTCGGCACAGAGCTTGCCGCCCAGTGGCACGCGCTCCATGATCGCTGCAGCGCGGTGCCCTACAGCCTTGAGGCCGCCGCGCGCGGCGCGCGCAAGCTCAAGACGCAGGCCCTCGTCTATCTCGCCGCCAGCGATCCCGCCGAAGCCGCGCGCCGCGCCAAGGCGCAATACGACGCGGCGGACAACATGACCGACCGGCAGGGCGCGCTCATGGTGCTGGCCGGGATCGCCGCCGCCGATTGCGATGCGGCCCGCCGCGCCGCGCTCGCCGATTTTCACGCGCGCTTTGCCGACAATGCGCTGGTGATCGACAAGTGGTTCTCGATCCAAGCCGGCGCGCTCCACCCCGATACGCTGGCGCATGTCACCGCGCTGGCCGATCACGCGGACTTCACGCTGACCAACCCCAACCGCGTCCGCGCACTCTATATGGCCTTCGCCGCCAATCCGCAGGCGTTCCATGGGCCAAGCGGCGCGGGCTACCGCATGATCGCCGATCTGATCCTCAAGCTCGATCCGATCAACGGCAATATCGCCGCGCGCTTCGTGCCGCCGCTGGGCCGCTGGCGCCGGATGGAACCCGCGCGCGCCGCCTTGATGCGCGCCGAACTGGAGCGGATCGCTGCCCAGCCCGGCCTCTCGCGCGATGTGCGCGAACAGGTGGGCAAGAGCCTGGATGGATAAGGGGTTGGGGATGAGCGGCCCTGTCGAAGCCCTGACCCACGCCGCGCTGGCAGGCGCTGCGCATGGCTTCCTCGGCCGTCGCGGCGGGGTGAGTACTGGCCTGCACGCCGGGCTCAACGTCAGCTACAGCGAGGACGATCCCGCCCACACCGCCGAAAACCGCCGCCGCGCCGGGGATGCGGTGCTGCCGGGCGCGTGCCTCCTCACCTGCTTCCAGATCCATTCGCCCGATGTGGTGACCGTCACCGCGCCGTGGGCGGATGCAGACCGCCCCAAAGCCGATGCGCTCGTCACCAGCCAGCCCGGCCTGCTCCTCGGCGTGCTCACCGCCGATTGCGCGCCGGTGCTGTTCCATGATCCTCAGGCCGGCGTGATCGGCGCGGCCCATACGGGGTGGAAAGGCGCCATCGGCGGCGTCACCGACCGCACCATCGAGGCAATGGAAGCCCTCGGCGCAGACCGCGCGCGCATCGCCGCCGTTGTCGGCCCATGCATCGCGCAGGCGAGCTACGAAGTGGATGCCGCCTTCGAAGTGCGGTTCACGGCCAGCGATCCCGACACCGAACGCTTCTTCAAGGCCGGACGCGCCGGGCACAGTTGGTTCGATCTCGAAGGCTATGTCGCCGCCCGTCTCGCCGGGTTCGGCGTCGGCACAGTCGCCATGTTGGGCGATGACACCTATGCGCAGGACGAGCGCTTCTATTCGTTCCGCCGCGCCACCCATGCGGGCGAGGCAGGCTATGGGCGGCAGATTTCGCTGATCGGGCTGCGGTAGGCCTGCCCCAACTCCGCGACAGTTCCCGCAAGCCCCGCTCACCCTGAGCTTTGAGCGGTGTTGTGGATCTGGAAGAAAAACAGGGACAGTCCCCATTTACTGACGATCAGCGTTAGATCAGCCCCAGCGCCCGCATATCCGTTTCCAGCGCAGCAGCACCCCGCGTGAAGTGATGCACCTGCCAGCCAAGCGCTGCGGCACTGGCGATATTGGCGGCATTGTCGTCGATGAACAGCATCCGCTCAGGCGCGTGGCCAAAGCGGCGCGCGGCGAGATGGAAGATCGCAGGATCGGGCTTGGCGAGCTTCTCGATCCCGCTCACCACGATATCGATCAGCGGATCGAGCACCGGAAAGGTCGGACGGAACATCGCCCAGGTGTCCGCGCCAAAATTTGTGATCGAAAACTGGGGCACGCCTCGTGCTGCCAGCGCCGCGACCAGCGCCGGGGTGCCGGGGATAGGCCCGGGGATCGTCTCCAGCCAGCGCGGGCCATAGGCCTCGATCAGCGCGCGATGCTCGGGATAGGCGGCCACCTTCTCGGCGATCAGATCGGCCAGCGGCTCTCCCGCATCATGCCGGAAATGCCACGGCACGGTGACAACATGTTCGAGGAACCATTCCAGTTCAGCCGGATCGTCGATCAGCTTCTCGTAGAGATTGCGGATCGACCACTGCACCAGCACGTGGCCGATATCCCAAACAACGGCATCGACTTCAGCGCGCATGACGGTCCTTGTCCTCGCCACAAACAAAAGCGCCCCCGCAATTGCGGGGGCCTTCTGCCGGTTTCACACCGTTTGACTGTGGAGGCCCTGCCGAAGCAGAGCCACGCAAAATCAGCCCTGACGCGCCTTGAAGCGCTTCTGGGTCTTGTTGATCACGTAAGTGCGGCCGCGACGGCGGATCACGCGGTTGTCCCGGTGACGATCCTTGAGCGACTTCAGGCTGTTGCGAATCTTCATGACGAATCCCTTTGCCCGAAGCGACCGGGCCGAAAATTGAACGCGGCGGTTATTCGCGGGGCGCAGGAAAGTCAACCTTCCCCTCTGATCTCGGTCAGTTTGCGCTCCCAGGCCAGCGCGTGGCGCACGATCACATCGAGATCGGCATAGCGCGGAACCCACGGCAGTGTCGCCTTGACGCGGGTGTTATCCGAAATCAGCGAATCGGGATCGCCCGCGCGGCGTCCTTCCATCTGGCGCACGATCGTGTTGTTGGTCACCCGGTCCACTGCATCGAGCACTTCGAGCACCGAGAAACCCTGGCCATAGCCGCAGTTCATAGTGAGCGAACGCTGAGGCTCGGCGATCAGCGCCTCCAGCGCCAGCACATGCGCGGCAGCGAGATCGGAAACGTGGATGTAGTCGCGCACGCCGGTGCCGTCCGGCGTATCGAAATCGGTGCCGAACACGCCAACATGGCTGCGCTTGCCCAGCGCCGCCTCAACCGCGACCTTGATGAGGTGCGTAGCCCCTGCGGTCGATTGCCCGGTCCGCGCCTCCGGATCCGCGCCCGCCACGTTGAAATAGCGCAGCGCGCAATAGTTGATGGGATGTGCGCGCGCGGTGTCCGCCAGCATCGTCTCGGTCATCAGCTTCGACATGCCGTAGGGATTGATGGGCAGCTTGGGACTGTCCTCGGTCACGGGCGAGACTTCGGGGATGCCATAAGTCGCTGCGGTCGAGGAGAAGATGAAGTGCGAGACGCCGGCCTCCACCGCCGCCGCGATCAGCGCCCGGCTCTTGGCGGTGTTGTTGTGATAGTACATGAGCGGGTTCTCGACCGATTCGGGCACGATGATCGATCCGGCGAAATGCATCACCGCGCCGATCTTCTGCTCGGCGAAGATGCGCGCGAGCAGGGCGCCATCCTCGATATCGCCTTCATAGAGAGGCACGCCTTCGGGGATCGCGAAGCGGAAGCCCGTGGTCAGATTGTCGATCACCACAACCGGCCAGCCTGCATCCTTGAGGGCGAGAACCGCGTGGCTGCCGATGTATCCGGCGCCGCCGGTAACGAGAACGGGGACCTGGCCCATGCGAATCACTCTCCCTAGGGTAATGCTGCGATGCAGTAGCAGTCCCTCACTGTGTTGGAATCGACAAACAAACCGTTCATGGCAAAGACAGGACCAGCGACCTAGGTTTCTTGCCGCGACGCTCCCCCGAAAGGCCTGCCATGAAGTTTGCCGCCACCCTCCTTGCCGCGCTTGCCATTTGCAGCGCGGCTCCTGCATTGGCCCAGGGCATGCCCGGCGAAGGGCGCTGGGGCGGCGGCTGGGGCGGCGACAGGATGGATGCCGATCCGCGCTACCCTTCGACCCGCCAGAGCGCCCAGCCTTCGAAGCAGATCGACGTCACCGCCTACCGCACCGCCGATGCGCCGGCGCTGCTCGGCAAGGGCCGCATCGTGGTGAGCCGCATGGAAAGCGATGCTGGCGACAACGACGACAGCAAGCTTCCCGTCTACGAAGCCGCCGTGATCGATGAGCTCGCCCGGCGCGGCTATGATACGGCGACAGCCCTCGATCCCGGCCAGATCGCCGAAATCGGCGTGAGCCATAGCGTGGCCGTCCCCGAAGAGGCTCCGCGCAAGAAAGTCAGCGGCGCCATGAGCACCACCGTCAGCAATCGCGGCAGCGGCTTCGGCATGGCGCTCGCCATCGATCTCACCAAGCCCGCAAAGGCGATTATCGGCACCCGGCTCGATCTGCGCATCCGCGACAAGGCCACGGGCCGCATCCTGTGGGAAGGCCATGCCGAAGGCGAAGCGCGCGAAGAGGACGGCGGGATCAACAACAGCCAGATGGCCGCACGGCTTGCCACCGCGCTGCTCAAGCGCTTTCCCGATGGCGATGTGGTCCAGCCGCTCGCGGCGGTGACCCAGTGAAGGGCCGCGCGCTCCTCGCGGCCTGCGCGCTCGCCGCAAGCCCCTTTGTTTCCGGTTCCGCGCTTGCCGCACCGGTCGAGGTCACCCGCTTCCACACGCCTGAAAGCATAACGACGCTGGCACGCGGCGCCGTCGCCGTTGTCGCCGCCCCCGGAGTCGACGGGAGCAGCCTCGAACTGCGCGTCTGGCTCCAGGCGGTCGAGGCCGAACTGGCCGCGCTGCATTTCGGCGCGGCGACGCCGGGTGCCGCCGATGCTGTGGCCGAAGTGCGCGTCGACCGGGAAACGCAGCGCCCGGAACGCCAGCGCGGGCCGGTCTCGGTCGGTGTCGGCGGTTCGACCGGCGGCTGGAACAGCGGCGTCGGGCTCGGCGTCGGCTTCAATCTCGGCGGAGGACCGCGCGCGCAAGTGATTACGCGGCTCGTCGTCACTATCCGCAACCGCGCCACCGGGCTTTCACTCTGGGAAGGCCGCGCCGACAATGTGGAGCGTGAAAAGGCCAAGGCCGCTTCCGTCGATCAGGCGGCACCGCGCCTTGCTCATGCGCTGTTCTCGGGCTTCCCCGGAACGTCGGGGGCGACTATCACTGTGAAATGAGCAACGACCCCATAAGCATCGACGCAGGCTTCGACAGCGGCAATATCGAGGTTCTGAGCATCGACGGTGCCAGCGCACGGCTCGCCATCCGCCGCGACAACGCCTCCGATTTCTTCCAGTGGTTCCATTTCCGCGTTGGCGGATGCGCTGGCCGCGCGCTGGAACTCAAGATCACCGGCCTTTCCGCCGCCGCCTATCCCGATGGGTGGATCGGCTACCGCGCCTGCGTATCGGAAGACCGCGAATACTGGACCCGCGCCGAAACCCGCTACGAAGCCTCAGTCGAAGGCGGCACGTTGACGATCCGCTACACACCCGAAGCCGCCACCTGCTCCTTCGCCTATTTCGCCCCCTATTCGATGGAGCGGCATCACGACCTCGTGGCCGAAATCGCGGGCTGCGAAGGCGTGGAGCACAAAGTGCTGGGCCGCAGCCTCGATGGCCAGACGATCGATTGCCTGTCGCTGGGCGAGGGCGACAGGCAGATATGGCTGATCGCGCGCCAGCATCCCGGCGAATCGATGGCGGAGTGGTGGATCGAAGGCGCGCTCGACATGCTGACCGATCCTGCCGACCCGCATGCGCGGCGGCTGCGCCAGCTTTGCCGCTTCCACGTGGTGCCCAATTGCAATCCGGATGGATCGCGGCGGGGGCACTTGCGCACCAATGCCGCGGGCGTGAACCTCAACCGCGAATGGAACGAGCCCAGCGCCGAGCGCTCGCCCGAAGTGCTGGCGATCCGGAATGCCATGGACAAGACCGGCGTCCACTTCGCGATCGACGCCCACGGCGATGAGGCAATCCCGGCGGTGTTCTTCGCCGGGTTCGAAGGCATCCCCGGCTGGACCGAAGCGCAGGGCGAGGCCTATCTGCGCTACCGCGCGATCCTTGAGCGGCGCACGCCCGATTTCCAGACCCGGCGCGGCTATCCCACCGCGCGGCCGGGCCGGGCCAATCTGGCCATGGCCACCAACCAGATTGCGCAGCGGTTCGGCGCGGTTTCGATGACGCTGGAAATGCCGTTCAAGGACAACGACGACCTGCCCGACGCCGCCCAGGGCTGGAGCCCGGAACGCAGCCGGCTTCTGGCGCGCGAGTGCCTGACATCGCTGCTGGAATGGCTGGGCTGAATCGCAAAGCCGCGTTTACGTCTTGTTAGGGGCCCGGGGCGCATGACTGCGCCATGGCCCGCGCTATTGCCCTTGTTGCTACCCCCGTCGCTCCGCTTGGCGAAGCTCTACGCTCGGCCATCGTGCTCGGCTCGGCGTTCGCGCTAATTCTCGCCGGCCGCGCCTTTCCGCTGCTCTGAGAGCGCGGACCAGCCTTCCTGTTTCAAAGCGCTGACCTGGGCTCCCCCGGGCCATCTTCGTATGCCCGGCCTTCATATCGCGAAAGATTCGCAATATCACGCTTGCAAGTGCGAATGACTCGCAATAGAGCGGTTCTTGAGAATGCCTCTCAAGAAAGAATTGCCCGTGAAAGCGCTCGCCGTCCTGCTCCTCGCCACCAGCGCCCTCCTGCCGATCACCGCGCAGGCCGAATCGCTGCCCATGGCGGAAGAAGCTGGCGATGCAGGCGGCGATGGCATCGATCGGCGCCCCATCATCGTCACCGGCCACGTCGAAAGCTACCGGGCCGATACCGCCGCCGGAGTGAAAGCGCCCACGCCGCTGCTCGATGTGCCGCAGTCAGTCACCGTGATCACCCGCGAGCAGCTCGATGATCAGGGCGTCACCCAACTCACCGATGCGCTGCGCTATGTCCCCGGCGTTGTCCTTGCGCAGGGCGAAGGCAACCGCGACCAGATCGTGCTGCGCGGCCAGAACACCACCGCCGACTTCTATCTCGACGGCCTGCGCGATGACACGCAGTACTACCGCTCGCTCTACAACATCGAGCATGTCGAAGTGCTGCGCGGGGCCAATGCGCTGCTGTTCGGGCGCGGCGGCGGCGGCGGGGTGATCAACCGCGTGCGCAAGACACCCTCGCTTGCCGGCCCGGCCATGGGCGCCTCGGCCGCTGTCGGCACTTTCGGCGATTTCGCCCTAGCCGCCGATCTCAATGCCCCGCTCTCGCAAAGCTTGGGCGCGCGGATCAACGGCACTTACGAGGAATTCGACAACCACCGGCAGGACTTCCACGGCCGCTTCATCGGCGTGAACCCCACGCTGGCCTTCGCCCCCGGCGCAGACACGCGGATCGACCTCTCGTACAACTACGACGATGATCGCCGCACAGCGGATCGCGGTATCCCCTCGCTTTCCGGCAAGCCGCTCGAAGGCTACCGAGACACGTTCTTCGGCCGAAAGGACACCAATATCGCGGCGGTACAGGCGCATATCGCGCAGGCCCGCCTGATCCAGCAGTTGGCCCCCAGCCTTACGCTCACCGTCACCGGGCAATACAGCCACACCGACAAATACTACGGCAACATCTTCGCCGGCGCCGCGGTCAATCCTCACACCAGCACGGTCTCGCTCAGCGCCTACAACAGCACCTCGCTGCGCAAGAGCTGGATCGGCCAGGCCAATCTCACGTGGCAGGGCCGCACCGGCCCGATTGCCCACACCGTGATCGCGGGGGTCGAAGGCGCCGACCAGACCACCGATGCAAGCCGCTCAGAAGGCGTGTTTCCCGGCGGCAAGGCGTCCGCCGTGGTCTCGCTCGCCGATCGCCTCGACATCCCGGCCATCACCTTCGGCGCGCCCAGCCGCTCGACCCGCGCGCAAGTCCAGACCTTCTCCGCCTATGTGCAGGACCAGATCGAGCTGGCCCCGTTCCTCCAGATCGTCGGCGGCGTGCGCTATGATGCCTTCAAGATCAGCGCAGACAACCTGCTGAACAGCACCAGCGCCGCGCGCACTGACCGGAAGTGGTCCCCCCGCGCCGGCGTGATCGTGAAGCCGCGCGCCAATGTCTCGCTCTATGGCAGCTACACCCGCAGCTTCCTGCCCCAGTCGGGCGATCAGTTCAGCGCGCTCGATGCGACGCAGGCCACCCTCGCACCCGAGGAGTTCCGCAACCTTGAAGTGGGCGCGAAATGGGAAGTGACCCCCGCCCTCGCGCTCACTGCCGCAGCCTACCGGCTCGACCGCGAGAACTCGCGCTTTAACGATCCCGTCACCGGCCTGCCGCTGCTTTCCGGCAAGACCCGCACGCGCGGGATCGAGCTTTCCGCCACCGGCAAGATCCTCCCGCAGTGGCAAGTCAGCTTGGGCTATGCGCTGCAGGACGGCAAAGTCCTCTCCGCCACGACCGCCGCCAAGGCCGGCCAGAGCCTCGCCTTGCTGCCCGAAAGCCAGATCTCGCTCTGGACCCGCTACGATGTGACGGAGAAACTCGGCCTCGGCCTTGGCGTGACGCACCAGTCCTCGGCCTTCACAACCGTCAGCAACACCGTGACTCTCCCGGCGTGGACGCGTGTCGACACCGCAGTGTTCTACAATCTGTCGAAGTCGGTCTCGGTCCAGCTCAACATCAACAACCTGCTCAACGAGCAGTATTTCCCGACTGCGCACACCGACAACAACATCTCCACCGCCCAGCCCCGCAGCGCGCGGCTGGCTGTGCGGATGGCGTTCTGAAGCCGGGTCAAAGCCCCGGCGTCGTCGCAGTGGCTGGCACTGGCAGCGGGACGCCCGGCTCCGCGCCGCGCATGATCCGCCCCGCGCGCTGAATTGCGCGGACTAGGCGCGGATAGACCCCGCAGCGGCAGATATTGGTGATCGCAGCCTTGATGTCGGCTTCGGTCGGATCGGAATTGTGCGCCAAGAGCGCCGCGGCGGCCATCACCAGCCCGGGGGTGCAGAACCCGCACTGGATGGCCTGTTCAGCCGCGAACGCCTGCTGCACCGGGTGATTGCGATCAGCGGAAAGGCCCTCGATCGTGGTGACGCTGCGGCCTTCGGCCTCACCCAGCGAGAGCGTGCAACTCGGCATGGCCTGGCCATCGACGATGACCATGCACGCGCCGCATTCCCCGGTGCCGCAGCCGTATTTGGTGGCGGTGAGATTGGCGGCATCGCGCAGCCCCCAAAGCAAGGGAGTATCGCTTTCGAGCTTGATCTCGATCGGCTGGTTGTTGACGGTAAGGATCGCCATGGCGTGACAGGCTTAGAGCGCGATCACGCCAATGGCAAAGCTCCGGGGCAAGCCGCTCAATCCCGCCAGGAGCGGTCGATCTGGTCGATCCGCCGCGTCCAGGCGTTGAAATCGCCTACGCCCGGCCCGCCGCCCGGCGGGTTCGCCAGGCTGAGATCGCGCTGGTGGATGTTGATCACGTCCTGCGAAATCATCACCGGCGGCCGGCCCATCGAGAGCGTCGCCATCTGGATCTCGCAGGCGCGCTGCAGCGCCCACATCTGCACGAACATCGCCTGCAGGCTTTTCGCCATGACCACCGGGCCATGGTTGCGCAGCATGAGGATGTTCTTGTCCGCAAGGTTCGCCAGCAGGCGCTCCCCTTCTTCGGCGCGGACGGTGATGCCTTCGAAATCATGGTAGGCGAGCCGGCCCATGAAATTGCAGGCGTAGAAGTTGATCGGCATCAGCCCTTCTTCAAGGCTGCACACCGCCATCGATGCCGTGGTGTGCACGTGGCAGATGGCGTGGGCCCAATCGAGGTGGCGGTGGAAATAGCCATGCTGGGTAAACCCTGCGAGGTTGACCGGGTGCGGATTGTCATCGAGCTTGTTGCCGTCGATGTCGATCTTCACGAGGTTGCTGGCGGTGACTTCGGAATAGAGCAGCCCGAACGGGTTGATCAGGAAGGCGCCTTCCTCGTCCGGCACGCGCAGCGAGATATGGTTGTAGACCGATTCGGACCAGCCCATCAGATCGAAGATGCGGTAGCAGGCCGCCAGTTCCTGCCGCGCCTGCCATTCGGCATCGCTGCAATTGATGTTGGGGCGGATCTGGGTGGCCATCGCGTTCTCTCCCGCTATGTTCAGCGCGTTATGTGCAACCTTTATCGCATGACCACGGGCGCGCAAGCAATCGCGCAGCTTTTCCGCGCGGATGCGGGCGGACGCAACCTGCCCGCGCTCGGCGAAATCCACCCCGATCAGACCGCCCCGGTCGTGGTGGCCCACAACACCGGGCGCAGCCTCGAAATGATGCGCTGGGGCTGGCCCCCGTTCGGCGATGTGAAACGCCCGATCACCAACGTGCGCAACCTTGCCTCGCCGATGTGGCGCAGCGCGTTGGCCGATCCGGCGCGCCGCTGTCTCGTCCCCGTCACGGCCTTTTCGGAATGGTCCGCCACCCCCGATCCGCACACGGGCCGCAAGCGCAAGCACTGGTTCGATCTGCCAGGCGACCCGCTGTTCGCCTTTGCAGGCCTGTGGCGCCCCACGGAGCAAGGGCCGCGCTTTGCCTTCCTCACGTGCGAGGCGAACGCGGTGGTGGGCCGTGTCCACCCCAAGGCCATGCCGGTGATCCTGCGCGCGGGCGAAGCGTTCGACCGCTGGCTATGCGCCGACGGCACAGGTGCGGCGGCCTTGCAGGTGCCGCTAGAGGATGATCTGATACGCGAGGTTGCAGGGGCTGTGCCGCCGGCGGCACAGCCCGGACTGTTCTGAGGCCCGCCACGAAACAAGCTGTCGCGCGCGGGATGCAGCGATGGTAGCGCAAGCCAGCGACAGGAGAGCGCCATCACCGAAACTTCCGATCAAGCGCTGGGCCGGGCGGAGCGGCGGCTGCTCCGCAGGATCTACAACGGCCGCACGGTTCCCATCGTGGTCGATGGCCGCGCTTTCCTCACCTTTCAGGAAGCGAGCCGGCATCTTCTGTCGCTGCCGGCAGAGGCGCGGGAAACGGCTTATGCGGAAATGAAGCGGTGCGGTGCCAAAGGCTCCGCCAGCCTCTGAGCTTTCACGAATCGCCGGGCCCGGCCGGCGCCATGGCGCCGATCCGGTCTGCGGCGGCGATCGCTTCGGCGCTGAGTTCGCTCAAGGCCTTTGCGGTATCGCGCAGCAGGCCGTCGCTGATCGGCCGCTCGCCATTGATGAAACGCCGGATTGCGCGCTCATCGATCCTGAGACGCCGCGCAAAGGCAGTGGTGCCGCCAAACAGCTGCACACAATAGGCGAAGTGATCCTGACGGTCTTGCATGGCGGGCTGCATAGAAGGTTCAGGCCCTAGTTGCCATCCGCATCGACCATGAAAACCATGGGCTTGCCGCGAGATTCAGGCTCCCACCCGGCTTCCAGCGCCGCCCGAATCCCGCGCGCGACAATTGCATCGCTAATCTGCAGCCGGCCGCGCTGCAAGCCCTTGAGCAGGCGCTTCGGCGGGGGAAACTCCAGCACGGCTTCGCGCTGGGTGTGCTGGCGCAGCAAGGCGACAGTCATGCCTTTCCAGCCCTGCGAGCCGTTGCGCGATTGCGATTCGCTCCACTGCGGCTCGCTGCGCAATTCCCATTCGTAGGGGAGGCCGTCGACCTCGACGCTGCCGGATAGCTTGTGAATGCTGCTCATGCCGGCACGCCTAGCAGGTCTCGCCGCGCAGCACCGCCACATTATCAATCAGGCGCGCTTTCCCGATATGGGCGGCCACCAGCAACCGCGCGTGGCGGCCATCGTAAGAATGAAGGTCCTCCAGCGTGTCCGCATCGCGCAGATCGGCATAGTCGATGCTGCGAAAACCGGCAGCCAGCACTGCACCCTTCAGCGCAGCAAGCGTTTGCGCCACGGGTTCGCCCGCTGCGATGCTGGCCGCAGCCTCGCGCATCGCGCGGTTCATCGCCGGGGCTGCCGCACGTTCATCGGCCGTCAGATACTTGTTGCGGCTGCTCATCGCGAGCCCGTCCGCCTCGCGCACGGTCGGCACGCCGAGCACCCGGTCCGCGTGGGGGTGCGCCAGATCCAGATCGCGCGCCATGCGGCGGATGATCGCGAGCTGCTGCCAGTCCTTCTCGCCAAACAGCGCGATATCGGGCTGGACCTGGTTGAACAGCTTGGCCACCACCGTCGCCACGCCATCGAAGTGCCCCGGCCGCGCCGCGCCGCACAGCGCCGCGTCAAGCCCGCTCACCTGCACCGTTGTGGCATAGCCCGGCGGATAAACCGCTTCGACCGTCGGCGCCCACAGCACGTCCACGCCCTCTGCCGCGAGCAGCGCGGCATCGGCCTCAAGCTGGCGCGGGTAAGTGGCGAGGTCTTCATGCGGGGCAAACTGGCGCGGATTGACGAAAATCGAGACCACGACATGGGCCGCGCGTTGCTTCGCCTCACGCACCAGCGTGAGATGGCCCTGATGGAGCGCCCCCATCGTGGGGACGAGCGCCAGCTTGGGCCGACTGGAATTGTCCCCCGATTTCAGCGCAGCAAGCGCAGCGCGCAGCGGTTCCAGGGCAGTCAGGATTTGCACGCGCCTCGGCTCTCCAGTAATCCCCAATATGGGGAACGCGCCCTCTAGCCTTGCGCCCTGCCCGGCGGCAAGGGGGCCCGCTACTCCCAGAAAGGATGATCGCTTGCCCGCTGCTCCCCATCGCATCGTGTTCGCCAACGAAAAGGGCGGCACTGGCAAGTCGACCACCGCGGTCCATGTCGCCATCGCGCTGGCCTATCAGGGCGCGCGGGTCGCCGCGATCGATCTCGATAGCCGGCAGCGCACGATGCACCGCTACTTCGAAAACCGCGCCGAAACGCAGCGCCGCCGCGACATCGCCCTGCCCAGCGCAACTTTTACCGTCTATGAAGGCACCAGCGCCGAAGAGCTTGACGCGATTGCTGCCAAGCTTGGCGAAAGCCACGATTTCCTCGTGTTCGACACCCCCGGCCGCGACGATCCGCTGGCCCGTCATGTGGCAACGCAGGCCGACACGCTGGTTACCCCGCTGAACGACAGCTTCGTCGATTTCGATCTCATCGGCCAAGTGGACGCCGAGACCTTCAAGGTGCGCCGCCTTTCGTTCTATGCCGAGCTGATCTGGGAAGCCCGCAAGAAGCGCGCGATGGCCACGATCAAGGATCAGCGCCGCGACATGGACTGGATCGTGGTGCGCAACCGCACCGGCTATACCGAAGCGCGCAACCAGAAGCGCATAGATCAGGCACTGGCAGAGCTTTCCAAGCGCGTCGGCTTCCGCATCGCCAGCGGCCTGTCCGAACGCGTGATCTACCGCGAACTGTTCCCCAGCGGCCTGACCCTGCTCGACAAGGGGCAACTGGGCGAGCTTGGCACCAGCCACCTCGTCGCGCGGCAGGAACTGCGCACGCTGGTGGCCGGGCTGGCGCTGAATATCCCGGCACGCGGGCAACTTGCGCTGGAAGCCGCGCAGTGAAGTTCCTCATCCTTGCGGCGCTGGCCTGCATCGCAGTCAAGATGATGGCCGGGCGCTGGCCGTGGGAACTGTGGGGCACGAATGCACGCGCAGCTGCAGAGAAGCGGGCCCGCAACCTCCTCGGCCTGAGCGCTCAGGCCGGGTATGACGAGATCATCGATGCGCATCGCCGGCTGCTCATGAAAGTCCACCCAGATCGCGGCGGCACGGCCGATGCGGTGCACGAGGCAAATGCCGCGCGCGACTTGCTCTTGGCGCGGATTTCAGCGCGCGGGCCAGATGCCCGGAGCTGATGGACGGGTCTAAAACGAGGCTCCCGTGGCGCACGCCTAAGGCAGGCGCATGAGCCACCTATTCCACCCTAACCTGCTGCGCGAATACGATATCCGCGGAACCGTGGGCAAAACGCTCGGCGCTGATGATGCTTTTGCGCTGGGCCGCAGCTTTGCCACACGGGTCGTTCGCGATGGCCGCCGCTGTGTTGCGGTTGGCTATGATGGGCGGCTCAGCTCACCGATGCTGGAGGAAGCGCTGGTCGCGGGGCTCTGTGCAAGCGGCGTGGACGTGATCCGCATCGGTCTCGGCCCCACACCGATGCTCTACTACGCTACCGCCTCACTGCCACAGGTGCAGGATGGCATTCAGATAACCGGCAGCCACAACCCCCCCGATCAGAATGGCTTCAAGATGGTATTTCGCGGGGGTCCGTTCTTCGGTCCAGATATACTCGATCTCGGCCACCTCGCCGCCCAAGGTGCTTGGGTGCAGGGAAACGGGGCGGCCGAGCCCTTCGATATCATGGATGCGTACGTCGGTCGGCTGCTCGCCGGGCTGGAGGGTATCGCGCCAGGGGCGCTGGAGCGCCTCGCCATCGGCTGGGATACCGGCAACGGCGCTGCCGGCCCCGTGGTGGAACGCCTGACGGCGCGGCTCCCCGGCCGTCATGTCCTGCTGCACACGCGTGTCGATGGAAACTTTCCTGGCCATCATCCCGATCCCTCCGTCGATGCAAACCTTGCCGATCTGCGCCAGGCCGTCGCGCGGGGACGGTTCGACTTCGGACTGGCTTTCGATGGAGACGGGGACCGGCTTGGCGTGGTGGACAGCGAGGGCCGCGCGCTCGCGGGGGATCAGCTCCTCATGCTCTTCGCCGAAGACGTGCTGAAAAGGCGGCCGGGAGCGCAGGTTATCGCGGATATCAAGGCAAGCGCGGCCTTGTTCGAGCGGATCAGCGCGCTGGGCGGCATGCCGGTTATGTGGAAAACCGGGCACAGCCACATAAAATTCAAAATGGAGGAAACAGGTGCGCTGCTCGGCGGCGAGATGACAGGGCACGTGTTCCTTGCGGATGATTACTACGGGTTCGACGATGCGCTCTACGCCGCTGTCCGGCTCATCGCGGTCACGGTCCGCCTCGCGCAATCGGTGACGCAGCTGCATGACGGGCTGCCCAAACGCATCAACACCCCCGAGCTGCGCTTCCCGGTGGATGAGGCGCGCAAGTTCGGCGTCATCGAAGAAGTCCGGGCGCGGCTCAGCGCGGACAGCGCGGACGTGGTGGCCATCGACGGCATGCGCGTGACCACGCCCGATGGCTGGTGGCTGCTGCGCGCTTCCAACACCGAAGCGATGCTCACCGCCCGCGCTGAGAGCACAAGCGAAGCAGGACTAGCGCGGCTGCTGGCGGCGCTCGACGGGCAATTGGCGACTTCGGGCATAAGGCGCTAGTGTCTGGCGCGTGACAACCATGCCGAACGGCCTGATCCCCCCGGAAATCGAAGCCTGGTTCGCCGGGCGCGGCTGGCGTGTGCGGCGGCACCAGACCGAGATGCTCGGCGCCGACGATGCGGGGCACCACGCCCTCCTCGTTGCCGATACCGGCGCGGGCAAGACGCTGGCCGGGTTCCTCCCCACGCTGGCCGCGTTCACCCCTTCGCGGCTTGCCGGAGGACCCGCGCCCGAAGGGCTGCATACGCTGTATGTCTCGCCGCTCAAGGCGCTGGCGCACGATGTGCAGCGCAACCTCCTCACGCCCATCGGCGACATGGGCCTGCCCATCACCGTCGAGACCCGCAGCGGCGATACCCCATCGGACCGGAAGGCCCGCCAGCGCACGCGGCCGCCGCATGTTCTGCTGACCACGCCCGAATCGCTTTCTCTGTTGCTGAGCTATCCGGAAAGCGCGCAGCTGTTCAGCACGCTGCAGCGCGTTGTGATTGATGAGGTCCATGCCTTCGCCACCTCGAAGCGCGGCGATCTGCTCGCGCTGGCACTCACCCGGCTGCAGGCGCTCGCGCCGGGGCTGCGGAGAGCCGCGCTCTCTGCCACGCTGGCCGATCCCGAAGCTTTCCGCGCATGGCTCGCGCCGTGGGGCGATCTGGACAGCACGGTGCTGGTGGAAGGCGAGGCTGGCGCCCCGGCCGAGGTCGAGATCCTCCTGCCGGATCAGGGCCAGCGCGTGCCGTGGGGAGGCCACGCCGCCGCTTGGTCCGTGCCGCAGCTCTATGAAGCGATTCGCAGTAATCGCACCACGCTGGTCTTCACCAACACGCGCTTTCTGGCGGAGTATATCTTTCAGCTCTTGTGGGATGCGAACGAGGACAAACTCTCCATCGGCATCCACCACGGCTCGCTCTCGAAGGAGGCGCGGCGCAAGGTGGAAGGGGCGATGGCGCGCGGTGAACTGCGGGCGCTGGTCTGCACTGCCAGCCTCGATCTTGGCGTGGATTGGGGCGATATCGACATGGTGGTGCAGATGGGGGCGCCCAAGGGCTCCTCGCGGCTGCTCCAGCGAATCGGGCGGGCCAATCACCGGCTCGATCAGCCCAGCCGCGCGCTGCTCGTCCCCGGCAACCGTTTCGAGTTTCTGGAGGCTATGGCCGCACGCGATGCCGTGAACGAAGGGCAGCGCGACGGCGAGGACTTCCGGCCCGGCGGGCTCGATGTGCTCGCCCAGCATGTCATGGCCATGGCTTGCGCGGGACCGTTCGCCGAAGGGGCTTTGCTATCTGAGGTCCGTTCGTCGTTGGCCTACGCCTGGGTTGATGAAGGCGTGTGGGAACGGGTTCTGCAGTTCGTTGCCACCGGCGGTTATTCTCTGCGCGCCTATGACCGGTTCCAGCGGATCGTGCACCTGAAGGACGGCACGTGGCGGCTGACGCACCCCCAGCAGGCTGCGCGGCACCGGATGAATGCCGGGATCATTGTCGATTCCGAAATGCTGGAGGTCCGCTTCCGCAATGGGCGATCACTCGGCAAGGTCGAGGAGAACTTCGGCGCGAGCCTGAGCCCGGGCGACACCTTCCGCTTTGCCGGGATGGATCTTGAAGTCGAAGGCGTGCGCGATCTTGAACTGATCGTGCGGGGGGCGAAGTCTGCGGGCCAGATCCCGAGCTATAACGGAGCGCGAATGCCGCTCACCACCCATCTTTCAACGCGCGTGCAGGCGATGCTGGCAGACCGCGCCGGCTGGGGCCGCTTCCCCGATGACGTGCGCGAATGGCTTGAGGTGCAGGATTGGCGCAGCCGCCTGCCTGCACCCGGCGAACTGCTGGTGGAAAGCTTCCCGCACGGCTCTCGCGCCTACACCGTCTACTACACGTTCGAAGGGTGGAACGCGAACCAGTCGCTCGGCATGCTGATCACCCGGCGCATGGAAGATGCGGGGCTGGGGCCGATGGGCTTTGTCGCCAATGACTATGCACTCGGCGTCTGGGGGCTTCGCCCGGTCAAGGATCCGGCTGCGCTGCTCTCACCCGATATCCTCACCCACGAATTCGTCGAATGGGTTCAGAATTCCCACCTCTTGCGCAGGGCTTTCCGCGAGGTGGCCGTGATCTCAGGGCTCGTTGAGCGGCAGCAGCCGGGCGCGCGCAAGAGCGGGCGGCAGGTGACCTTCTCGACCGACCTCATCTACGACGTGTTGCGCAAGCATGAGCCCGGTCACCTGCTGATCGAGGCGGCCTGGGCCGATGCCCGCGCGCGGATGACCGATGTCGGCCGGCTCGGCGCGCTTCTCGACAGGGCGGCGGCAGAACTCGTTCATGTCGAGCTGGAGCGGGTGACACCGCTGGCCGTGCCGCTGATGGTGATGATCGGGCGCGAATCCGTGCCTGCCGGCATGGCGGACGACGAGCTTCTGCTGGAAGCGGAAAGCCTGGCGGCAGCTGCAATGAGCCCTGGGTAGCGCGTCTAGAGTAGGCGGACACAGTCCGCAGCTCGCGCCGACCATAGAAAAAGGGGCGGATTGCTCCGCCCCTTGATCATGTGTGGCTGGAAGCCCGCGACTGTTACTTGCTGAACGTCGCGAAGTTCTCGTTGCCCACGAAGCCGAACTTGCTGACCTTCACCTGGGTGATGATCTTGAGCATGCGGTTCGCGATCTCGTAGGAAGCGTATTCCTCGGGCTGGAACTGAAGTTCCGGCTCGGGGTTCATCGCCTTGGTCGCTTGGAGCAGCGAGACGAGATTGCCCTCGTTGATCGGCGAGCCGTTCCAGAGGATCACGTTCTGCGTGGTCAGGACGAGCTTGTTCTTCACCGGGTCGATCTTCGGCTTGTCCGTTGGCGGGGTCGCCTGCGGCAAGTCGATATTGACCGAGTGGGTGGCTACGGGGATGGTGATGATGAACATGATGAGGAGCACGAGCATGACGTCGATCAACGGCGTCGTGTTCATTTCCATCATCGGCGAGCCATCGTCTTTGCCGCCGCTCATTGCCATGCGAGGTACTCCTGTTTGGTCTCGTATGCCCGGAAG